>CAZQTQ010000474.1:0-3761 GCA_964596025.1 uncultured Rickettsiales bacterium | reverse complement strand
TCGGCCAGAGCCGTCGCGGCTCCCAGGACGAGGAGAAGGCTCGTCAACCACCCCAGTTTCAACAACGCATGCGTACGCATAGACCGTGATCCTCCTTTGTCGCTTTTTACCACGTAGACAAGTTACCAGAGGAATGCTTCCCAATTCCTGGGATAAATAGTCTGTAGACCACCAAAGTGCCAAACTAGCGGAGCTTATGGCTCCCTAGCCGCTGTTTATGGATCCGACGATCTTTGGAAAAAAAGCGGGTTTCTTGCGTTTTCTGTCCCGAAGATCCCCACTGATTGCTCAGACTGTGGAGATCGGAACACCAACCCGGTGATGATATCAACTGTATGGAGAGCTATGAGCTCATTTATTGGCTAGGAAGAGTGTCAAGACTCCGAAGTGACTGCTCGCTAATTTCCCACAAGCGCTCCGCCAGATGGGCATCTCGGGCCAAGGCAGAGGGCTTCTTAGGGCGGCAGCGAGCAAAGTAGGCGCCGCTGGTCTCCGCAACCTCCGAGCTGGTGGCGAGGTAGAGAGAGGTCTCTGCCCCTCGCTCGGGGCTCAGAAGAAACAGGCCCCCAAGGCGAACGATGCGGGAGAAAAAGTCGCCCTGACCGATGGCGAAGCCGCTTCGGACCGCACCGGGATGCAGGCAGTTGGCGGTGACACCGCTCCCCTTCAAGCGGAGTGCCAGCGCCGAAGTGAACAGGATGTTCATGAGTTTGGAGTCGCAGTAGCACTTCAGGGCTTTGTATCGGCGGCGTTCCCAGTGGAGGTCGTCCCACTGGATATTGCCCATTCTGTGGCCCTCAGAGGTCACGCTGATGATGCGTGAGGGTGCTGACTCCTTGAGGAGGTCCAGTAGAAGACGCGTCAGGAGGAAGTAGCCCATGTGGTTCAGGGCGAAGCTCATCTCCAGGCCGTCGCCCGTGAGACGGTGTTCGGCAATGTAGGCGCCCGCGTTATTGATGAGGATGTCGAGGCGGTCGAGGCGACTGATGAGGTCCCCGGCTACGCGGTGGACCTCGGCTTGCTGGCTGAGATCGCAGAGCGCCAGTTCGACCCGTTCGGAGCCTGTGGCCTCCCGGATCGCGGTGACCGCTTCGGTTCCCCTGGCCTCGTTTCTGCAGACGAGGACGACCCGCGCGCCGCTACGAGCCAGCTCGAGGGCTGTGACCCGCCCAATTCCGGAGTTGGCGCCGGTGATGACGACGGTCTTGCCCTGTGCTCCGACCATGGTGCCGGAGTGTAGCAGCGCGACTTGAGCCGAAGGTCACCCCTGGCACAGGGGATCGACCTAGGACGGACTGACCATCAAGTACATGGTGTTTCCGCCGCGGGAGACCAGGAGCAGGATCTTGCCCGGGCTGTTCTCCCACTGACTTTCGACGTCTTCCAGGGTGCGGACCGCTTTGCGCGCTACCTCCAGGATGACGTCGCCCGGACGGAGCCCCGCCTCCGCAGCAGCGCTTCCGGGCACGATCTCCACAACCACCAGGCCGTCGCCCACCGAGTTGGGCACCTCGAAGCGTGCACGGTTCTGCGCGTCCAGGGGTCCGAGGCGAAGCCCGTCCAGGCTGCCCCTCGACGCGGCAGCCACTGCCTCCTCCCGCGTGTCAGGCAGCTCGCCAAGCTTCAGGCCCAGCTCCCTGTTCTTGCCCTCTCGGAGCAGAGCGAGGCGGACCTTCTCTCCCGGCTTCATCATGCCCACTTGGTTGCGAAGTTCACTGGCGGAGTTGAGGGCCCTGCCGTTGAGGGACGTGAGGACATCGCCCCGCTTGAGTCCGGCGCGGTCGGCCGGGGAATCGGGGACGACGTCGCCGATCAGCACCCCGCTCTCATCGGTGGCCTCGAATGCGGCGGCCATCTCGGGACGCAGATCTTGGATGAGGACCCCGAGCCAGCCGCGGGCTACCCGGCCGTCCTTGAGCAGGCTGTCCATGATGCGCCGGGCCATGTTGGAAGGGATGGCGAAGCCGATGCCTTGGTACCCGCCGCTACGTGAAGCGATGGCGGTGTTGATGCCGATCAGCTCTCCGCGGAGGTTCACCAAGGCGCCGCCCGAGTTGCCCGGATTGATCGCCGCATCGGTCTGGATGAAGTCCTCGTAGTCGACGATTCCGACATCGGCACGGCCTTTGGCGGAGACGATGCCCATCGTTACCGTGCCCTCCAGTCCGAAGGGATTGCCGACTGCGACGACGGTCTCGCCGAGGCGGAGGGCATCGGAGTCACCGAAGTGCAAGAACTTGAGTTCCGTCTTGCCGAGGTTCTTGAGCTGAAGGACGGCGACGTCGCTTCGAGGGTCCGAGCCGAGGAGCTCAGCCTCGAACTCACGGCCGTCGCTGAGGGCCACCTCGATGGCCTGGGCGCCCTCCACCACGTGGTTGTTGGTGATCACTATTCCGTTGCTCCCGACGATGACGCCTGAGCCGCGGCTGCGTTCCCGCCGTTCCTGGGGCATCCCTCCCGGGGGTTGTTGGCGATTGCCGAAGAAGTCTCGGAAGAAGGGGTCCTCGAAGAAGGGGCCGAGGAAGGGGTGCCGGTCCACGGGAGAGACCTTGGTCGAGGAGATGTTGACTACAGCGGGAAGAGCAGCTTCCGCCGCGAGGACGATGGCGTCACCGGTCAGGGGTGAGGCGGAAATTGGAGGCGCCTTGGCTGGAGCGTCGCCACTCTTGGCAGGGGTCGACAGGCCAAAGGCGGCGACGACGATGAGAGCGAGCCCAAGGGCCAGACCTGCCCGGAGGGCTCCGCGGGCTACACAGGAGGCCTGTCTCGGTTCAGGTTGCGGGGAGGGCTGGGGCGACGAGGAGGGGGACATGAACATCTCCTTCGGAATTTGAGACGGACCGAATCTGCGGATTATTCAACCGGTTGTAAAGCGAGCCGCCTCTCACAGGCGCTTCGCGCATCGGTGCTTCAAACCCGCAAGGGGCGGGACTATTCCGCGAATTTGTCGGGCGGCCTCTAGCGGCCGTAGCCGTCGCTCTCGGCCCAGACTTCTCCGTCGAAGGACACGGCTCCGAGCTGGGGTGAGATGAACAGGCCGGACCAGGTGAAGTGGATGGCGCTGTAGGAGGTGCCACCCACGACAGGGAACTGGAGGGGCGTCTCTGGGTTGAATGACATCCACTGGTGGACCATTCCCGAGTCGAGGACGCCGTCGGAGCCGATGTGGCCCGTGATCTGGATCGTAATGGTCCGCTCGCCGTCCTCGCCGCCTTCTCCGCCGCCTTCTCCGCCGCCTTCTCCGCCGCCGTTCCCGCCGCCGTTTCCGCCGCCGTTTCCGCCGCCGTTTCCGCCGCCGTTTCCGCCGCTGCCCCGCGCATCATCCGTTGGGGGCGTGGAGTCCTCGTCCTCGTCCGAGCTGTCGTCGTCGTCGTCGCCGCCGTCGTCGTCGTCGTCTCCCCAGTCGTCCCAGTCGTCCCAGTCGTCCCAGTCGTCCCAGTCGTCCTCGTCGTCGTCGTCTCCCCAGTCGTCCCAGTCGTCGTCTCCGCCGCCGCCGCCGCCTATGCCCATGGCGCAGACGCCCTCGCCGTAGATCTCGCCACTCTCTTCGACTGTGAGGTTGAGCTCACCGGAACAAAATTCGATGGGGCCCCAGTCCGTGTCTCGTGTGAACCCGAACCAAGCCCGGTAGTCGCCCACCCACTCCGGCCCGACCGCGTCCTCGTCTTCACCCTCATCGGGGCCGTCACCCTCATCGGGGTCGTCGCCGCCGTCGTCGTCGTTGGAGTTGTCGCCCCCCTCTTCGTCTCCGTTTAGCCCAT
>CAZQTQ010000473.1:0-3770 GCA_964596025.1 uncultured Rickettsiales bacterium | reverse complement strand
GTCTCCGGTGTCCGAGAGCCAGACCGGGGAGCGGCGAATGCCGGATGTGCCCTCGGCGTTCTCGTCGGAGATCGTGTCGTCGTCTGTGATCTTCTTGCGGAAGGGGACAGCGCTCGATTCCACGAGCTTGTCGAAGCCGACGGCCAGGATGATGCCGGGGTCGTCTTCGGCCGCGGGCATGGGCTTGCCCCCGGCGAGGGCGGCGATCCCCTTGATGAGGGTGACGGGGCGGGTGGCGAAGATGATGCGGTCGTAGACCGAGCCAGCGGTGGCGTCGCCAAAGTCGTTCTTGAAGCCGTCGCCGTCGTTGGCGAGGAGGCCGAGCCCCCAGTTTGATGGCTGGCGGCCGATCCGAATCAGCCCGAATGCGGTACTCCATTCCGCCCACAGCCTCTTGAGGTGGATGCTGTCGGCGACGTTGCCGTCGATCTGGGTGGCGCTGGGGTTTCCGGCAAACAGAGGGGTCGCCGCGAGGTTCTCGTTGTCACCCCAGACCACGTTGTCGAAGACGTCGAGGGTGGCCTTCAGCTTGATGCCGCCCATCGAGAGGGTCGGCTCGAAGCGCCCCTTTTGTACGAACCACTGGCTGCGATCGGGGTTGTCTACCGCCCGCCTGCACTGGGTGGGATAGTTCCGGCAGTAGGCGTCGACCAGGTCCCTGTTGGTGTAGTTGCTGTTGACCGCGGAGAAGCGCTCGACGAAGTCGCCCGGGATGTCCTCGTCGGGGTTGTTGACGTAGTAGACGGTCAGGTCTCGGGAGCCGTCTTTGGGGAATTCCTTGTCGAACAGGTTGACGAACAGGTTGCCGCGGACGCGGTAGTAGCCGTCCAAATCGAATTGGAGCTTGGGGCCGACCGCTTGGGCGCTGGCAGCGTTCGGAGCCAAGGAGGTGGCCAGCAGGGCAAGAGCGCACAGGGTCCAGAGGGCGTGGCGCATGGGGCTGAATCCTAAGGTGAGGCTGAACTCTAATGTGAGGCTGAACTGGGGTGGGGCAGAGTTGAGGGAAGAAGAACCGGATTGGGCTTCCTAGCCTTCCAAAGTAGGACAGTAAAAAGGATGGTTGCGGAGGTAGTAGCGGGTCACCGCCGCTTCTCCTTGGCCAACGGTAACCTCATCTTGGACGACGAGGCAGTAGTCGTTCGCAGCTGCGTTGTAGATCGGGAGACTGTTGGAGTCTTCAATGAGGCAGTTGTCTTCGAGGTCGGTTCCGCCGGCTCGGGCCCACAGGGTCACCGTTACCGGCTCATCTGGGGGTACGTCGACCAGAGCAAACCAACCGTTTGTGTCAGTCCAGAGCTGCTGGTCGGTGACGGCGTAGGCCGGACTGCTGCCTTGAAGGTAGCGGACTGTGCTCATGTAGCCGGAGGCTGGGCTCACGGTGGCCATGGCCTTGGTCGCAGTTGGGGACTGGTAGCTAAGTGTGCCGATCCTTGCTTCGATTGCCGAAAGTGGATTGTCGCTGCAGTCGAACAGTTGCCCCAAGATCATCCCCGCTCCTTCGCTCTCGCCGCCGACTCCAGACAAGGCGTTGTCCGCCAGGCTCGTGGCCTCGGTGTGGGTGACGACGTAGGGGTATCCTTGCGTGGTGCCTGCGCCTTGGGAGAGGTACATGTGGCGATTGGTTGTCGTGCGCAGGCCATTCGGGAAGGTTGCGCTGTCGGTCACCCGAGCCGAGTAGGGGAGGCAGTCGGCGCTGTAGATAATGGATCCGTAGGTCCATATCACGCCCGTGCCGGATTGCTCCCACTCGAGTAGGGCGTTATTGAAGTCGGCTGGGGGTTCGTAGATGTTCCAGACCTCGGCTACCAGATCCGTGTAGGAAATGGACGTCGAGTCCAAGGTCCCCAAGGTGGGCGAGAGCAACTCGAACGAGGAGGGCCCACTGTAGGCTGCGGCGGAGAAGCTGGCTTCGCAGGTGTAGTCGCCACTACTACTGGGGCTGGGGGCGTCGAGGGACCACGGGTCGGTCCAGCAGGGCGGAACGGCCGCGCAGTCACTGTCGTCGCAGTCGACATCGCCATCACCGTCGTCATCGATGCCGTTGTCGCAGGCCTCGACCCCATCACCATCGTCGTCGTCTCCCGCGTCGTCGTCTCCCGCGTCGTCGTCTCCCGCGTCGTCGTCTCCCGCGTCGTCATCGTCCCCGCTGGCCGAGTCGTCGTCTCCGTGGGCCGAGTCGTCGTCGTCTCCACCCTCACCATCGCAGTCTGCGTCCACTCCGTCGCCGTCGACGTCGTCTGCTCCTGGGTGTACGGAGGCCTCGCTGTCGTTGCAGTCGGTTCCCCCGCTCGCCTCGGACGCGTAGCCGTCGCCGTCCTCGTCGGTGCCGTCGACGGTGTCGCAGTTCTCATCGATGCCGTTTCCGACGGTGTCGGTTGCCCCCGGGTGGACGGCTCCATCGAGGTCGTCGCAGTCAGCGGCAGCCCCCTCGCCCCAGCCGTCGCCGTCTCGGTCGACGCCGTCGGCTCCGTCGCAGTTCGCGTCGATGCCGTCGCCGATGGGGTCGTCAATCCCGGGACGGATCGCCGCGTCAAAGGGTGCGCAGTCCTCAGAATCGGGGCTGCCGTCGCCGTCTTCGTCGTAAAACTGGTTGCCGGTGTTGCAGGACGCTAGCAGGCCCAGGCTGAGGGCGGCGGCGGTACGCAGGGCGGGATGTACGGGGCTCATTGGCCCCCCAGTCTAGCCGGGCCGGCCGGCCCGCGGATCAGGGCCCCTGTCTTGGCTATCGGCCGACTACTGGCGGCTCGAAGCAGCTGTCCGGGAAGGGCTTGAGCTGGATGTTCGAGATGTTTACCGAGTCGGGCTGGACGTAGATCGTCGACGCACCGAGCAAGCAGAGGGCGGTGTTGTCCGCGTTCCGGATGATCTCGTCGGCGGCGTTGGTGCGGCAGTGGGTCTCGTCCTGCGGGACGCCCCAGGCGACCAGGTCGTAGCTCTGGCCGGGATCCAGGTCCATCGCCCCAAAGAGCCCGTCCTCGCTGATGTGGGGCTGGGTGGGGTTGGGGTCTTCGTTGACGAAGTAGCGGATCTTGTAGGACGAGCCTGCGTCGGTGACGGTGCCGGCATCCCAGTCGACGGTGCCGACTGTGACTTCGGCGTTGGCGATGGGGTCGCCATTGCAGTCCTTCATCCGACCGGCGGCAATCCCCTTGCCGGGTACCGGGTCGACGCCCAGCGCGAGCTGGATGAGGTTGTAGGTCGCATAGGAGACCGAGACGAAGTCGGTGGCAAAGGGTGAGGTTCCCTCGACCACCAGCCCGACCTGGTAGCTGGGGTAGGTCTCCTGGGGATCGAACTCCGTCCAAATCCGGACGGCAAAGAGGGTGCAGGCCTGGATCGTTCCCTCATCCACCTCGAACTGACCGGCGATGTCGGTGTAGGGATCTTCCAGTTCCCAGGGGGTCACAGAGCTGTTGGAGGGGTCGTTTCCAGGCCAGAGCTGCACGTGGGCTTGGAAGACCGGATCGTCGGTTGCGAAGTCCAAGACGCTGCCGGTCAGGCTTCCGCTTTCACCAGCCGCGGGCACCAGTTGGGCTCCGGCGTAGCAGGTCCAGTCGCCGGTCACCGCATCGGTGGTGTCGAGGTCTCCCGGATCGACGCCCGCTGCGTCGTCGTCGTCCCCCGAATCAGTCGGATTGTCCGCACCATCGCAGTCGGAGTCTGGCGGGCCCGGCAGCTCGGTTGCGCCGGGGTGAATCGTGGCGTCGGCGTCGTTGCAGTCTTCGGGCGGGGCGTAGCCGTCGCCGTCTTCGTCGGCGTTGCCGCAGCTG
>CAZQTQ010000472.1:0-3776 GCA_964596025.1 uncultured Rickettsiales bacterium | reverse complement strand
AAATCAGCTGCTCTACCAGTTGAGCCACGCCAGCAAACGACCTTCCGTCAGGCGCTTCTACCGCCCTGGAATCAGGGCATTTCTGCCCTTGTCCAGGGACAAGGAGGTCGCCTTTTACACGGCACCCTGCAAGCTGTCAACAACAGGATTATCGGCTTGCTGAAACGACCGATGTCATCGATTCAGCGCGTTGACGAACCGCTGGGTAGAGGGCCCAAATTCTTGTCCTCGGGATCGAAGAGCTTGCGGTTGGCAGAGACGCCCAAACGGAGCCTCCGCACCTCGGTTCGGCTGAGTCGCACTCCGTTTCGAAGAAACTCCCGTTCAAAGGGGATCACCAGCCCGGGACCTACCTCCCGGTAGTCGCCGTAGCGGTACACGATGTGCCCGCCTGGGGACTGGAAAGCGACCTCCACCGGTCGATAGCTTCGCGCGTCGATCTCGAGCCGCGCTGTCTCTTGGCCATCCGGTCCAGTTCCCACGAGGATAAAGCGGCCCTGCCCGCCGTCCCCGACCCGTCCCGCGACCGACAGAGAGGCGTCGCCCAAAATTTGGCGTCCGTCTGCGGCGAGAGCCAGGGGCACAGCGAAGACCCGATCGGGGGAGAACTCACCGAGGCGCGCTTGGATGGCGCCAGGTTCGACCGGGTGGAGCTCGCGATCCACCACTAGCCAGCCAGCGTCCTGGGTGAGGACCGCTGCACTGTCCTTGCCTGTTCCCTTCACCATGCGGATGTCCAGGCGGTGCATGCCTTGGGTCCGAAAGGCCAGATAGCGGTGATCCGCGATCATCTCCCGGCCGCTCTTGATGTCGAGCACCGTCCGTCGGTAGATGAAGTCGACCCCCTCTGCCGCGTCGAGGACCCGGCTCCCGCCCTCCGCGCCGCCCAGCGCCAGGGCGATCCGCTCGATGAGGAGACCGATGCGGGGGGCGTCGCGGCGACTCTGAGCCTGAGCTGGCGACGGCCCCACAAGAAGGGCCGCGGCGAGAAGAACAAGTCCCAACACCCAGACACTCCCCCGGCCCAGCAAGCTGCAAGGCCGGATCGGTACGAGAACAGCGGGGGGGAGGGGAGCAGCCATCGCGGCTTTGTATAGTACGCAAGCTCCCGGCCCGCCGCTGCCAGCGGACCCATCCACTCCTTCCGGAGCCGAGAATGAGCCTACGCGCCAACGAAGCAGCTCCCCTGCTGCTCTGGTACCAAGAGCTCCTCACCGGCGCCGTCCTTCAGGAGCTCCGCCATCCCGCACGGGACCGCGTGGTCCTGAGCCTCCGAATCCCGGGAGAGACGATCCACCTGCTGCTCGTGGCCGGCG
The DNA here is from genome assembly GCA_964596025.1 of uncultured Rickettsiales bacterium. Classification (GTDB taxonomy): domain Bacteria; phylum Myxococcota_A; class UBA796; order UBA9615; family UBA9615; genus CAZQTQ01. The sequence continues at coordinate 2,460 of CAZQTQ010000472.1, read as the reverse complement.
GAACTCTCTCGCGCCTGCACACCGTCGCACGACCACCGACCAACCCGAAACAGTCGCTGGCCTTCCAAGGGCTGCTGCGCAAGGAGCTGAGCGGACGACTTGCTTCTCTGGCTTCGGTGCAAGATGACCGCGTCCTCCGCTTTCGCTTCGAGGGGGCCAACGGGCTCGTCCGGACCCTGGTCCAGGAATACACCGGAACCAGGGGGTTGCTAGCCCTCTTGGACTCTGACGACCGAATTCTCGGGACCAACGGCCCCCGCTCGCGGGGCAATCGGAGCCTCCGACGGGGGGAACTGTGGGTCCCGCCCCCTCCACCGGATTTCGAGCAGAGGAGCCCCGATCGCTTTGCTCCGCTCCTGGGCGAAGAGCGGAACTGTGCCGTCGCGCTCTGGTTCGAGGAGGCCGAAAGGAAGACCACAGAGAGGGCGGGCCAGACCGCTGTGCTCCGCCACCTCCGTTCCCGCAAGAAGGCCTTGGAGCGGCGGGCCCAACGCCAGAGCGAGGACGCGGATCGGGCCAAGGAGGCGGGCCGACTCCGGGAGGAGGCCATGCTTCTCCAGGCCTCCTTCCACCAACTGCGGCGCGGGATGGACCGGATCGAGGTAATGGACTGCACCCATCCGGAGATGCCGATGCGCACGGTGGAGCTCGATCCTCGCCTCAGTCCTCAGGAGCAGGTCGACGGACGCTTTCGAAAGGCGAGACGCGCCGAAAGGGCCGGGGAGATGGCACGCCATCGCCTCGAAGAGACGCTTGGAACCCTCGACGAGGTCACTGCAGCCCTCCTGCAAGTCGAGCAGGCGAACGGGGCCGAGGAGCTAGAGGGCCTCCTCGCCGGCCTCCCGGCGGAGCTGCGGCCCCCCCAGCCCCGAGGCCAACAGGCCGGAGCGATCGGCCGCCCGCAGACAGGGCGTAGAGGGCCCCAGCAGAGCCGCCTCCCCTACCGCATCTACCGCACAGCGAAGGGGCAGGAGATCTGGGTGGGCCGTGGGGCATCCGACAACGACGACCTCAGCTTCCGCCATGCCGGGGCCAAAGACGTATGGATGCACGTTAGAGGAAGGCCTGGAGCGCACGTCGTGCTACGCAAACCTGGGGCGAGTCCCTCACCGGAACTGCTGTTGCTCGTCGGCCAGGTGGCGCTCGCACACTCCGGAATCGCGGAGGGGGCCAAAGCGGAGGTTGCGTGGACTCGAGTCAAGGAGGTCAAGAAGCCGAAGGGCTTTCCCCCGGGCAAGGTCCTGGTCGGCCGGGAGAAGGTGCTCTACCTCAAGGCAAAGCGAAGCGAATTGGACGCCCTAAAGCGTCTGGACGAATGAAGGGGGAGGGAGCCGGAGCCGATCTCAGGGATCGATGATGACCCGAACTGCAAGGTCGTAGGGGCCGGTGCTCCCGTCGGCGCTGCCGACGATGACGATGTAGTCACCCGGCGGCAACACACCCAGCCACACTGCCTCCTCACCGCCGGCTACTGCACGCCCGCCGATGTTGTAGGGCGCGAGGTAGGTCGCCAGCTCATCGTCAGGATCCTCGTTGCTGTCGAGGTCGATGTAGTCCTGCCCCCAGAACGGCGCACTGATGTCGGGCGGCTCGGGCAGAAGCCCGAAGGTGTCCTGATAAAAGTCCGGGTCGAGGGCAATGTTTTCGGCCTGCCGCTGCATGATCTGGGTCGCGAGGTTGGTCGGCGTAGGCTCGGTCTGGTCCGCCACGCCGTCCTGGTCGTGGTCGAACTCACAGGTCAAAGCCTCCGTCGCCCCCGTCCCCACCACGGCGACATACGCGCTCTGGCCCACCACCGGATCGTTCTTCAGGTTGGCCTGGGCCGCAACCCATCCGGGCATGACGACCGGATAGTAGAACAAGGCGGCGTCGTAGCAGGGCCCGTCGCCCACGTTGGGGCCAAAGCCCCACATCGTGTAGTCATCAGCGATCGGCACGTCGCTAGCCGGAGCGACCGCGAGGAAGGGATCGATGAGCGTCGCTCCGCCGTCAATAGCGGCAGGCCGCCTATCCAACCAAATGCCGATGGTGGTCGTCGAGGTGAGCGTGAAGGAGTAGCGGTCAGTGTCCGGGATGGTGTTGTCCGACGCACCGCCGCCAGCGCTGTCGTCGTTCAGATTCGTGAAGTTGTTCCATGTCTTCGAATACGGCTTCCAATGAGGCTGCAGCGCTGTCGTATAGCCCAGGGTGCCCTCGCCGAAGAACGTGTCCATCCCTCCCCAGCGAAAGTCCGCGACGGAGAAGCACGTCTCCCCGAAGGGCGCTTCCATCATCGGTGTGCCGAGGTCCCCGCAGCCCACCAGCTGCGCCGAGGACAGATACCAGTTGTTCATCGTGCACCCGATGTCATAGACGGCGTAGAGATCACCCGGGATATACGCCCCGTGACCCGTCCGGTAGAACTCTGGCGCGGTCTTGTCCGATACGCCGTCGAAGATCCCATCGCAGCCACCGAACCCG
>CAZQTQ010000471.1:0-3791 GCA_964596025.1 uncultured Rickettsiales bacterium | reverse complement strand
GACCAAGGTGTCAGTGGCGCCCGGGTAGACGCTCGGGTCCTGGGGATTGCAGTCGACGTCGTCGTCGTAGCCGTCCCCGTCGAAATCGAACTCAGCTCCCCCGGTAGTGCAGGCGCTCGGCAGAACCAACCCGAGCAGGGCAAGACACGCCAAAAAGAACGGAAGCCACCGGTTACCAGCAGCCGTCACCACCGTCCACTCCAAGAGAGGGCCACACCACCACGGGTGGGCGACAAGACGGGCGGTTGGATCGAGGCCAGCCCACCCTGCTGTGCGGCGACACCAGCCGAGACAAAAGCCAATATCGAGGTCACCCCCAAGGCCGCAGTCGTGCCCATGAGGGCGTAGCTACCGATGGCAGCTGCCTGGGCGTTGTCCACCGAGGCGTCAAAGGTGGCCAGATCGTCCTCGCCGTGATCGTTCAATGGATAGACCTGGGTTAGCAGCAGGTCCTGACTGAGGGTCCACAGCGCCGCAGCTCCGATCCCCGTTACCGCCGCCACCGACGCCAGGGCGATGCCACCGCCAATCCGGTTTCCCACCTTAAAGCGCGCCAGTTCTTCCCCGCTGGATTGGTCGCCACCGAGCAGACGCAGCCTTCTGCGGGCGTCCTTGACGAGGGATTCCCAGACCGGATCGCCTTCGCGAGCCTCGACGAAGGTCGTGAGATCCTCCTGGGCCCGCTCGTCCTGATTGAGGCACTGCCCCAAGACGCCGCGCCAATAGAGGAGGTAGACCTTGCGGCTCTGTTCGAGGTGGGCAGAAACCCGGGCCCAGACCCCGCCGACTGTCGTCAGGGTTTGTGCGGCGAGCGTCGTGCTTCCACCGGCGACGTCTGAGCAGTAGCGGTCCCGCACTTCGGCCGCCTCCAGGGCAAGCTGCTCGGCCTCGGCCTCGAGGTCCACGACCGGCTCCGCAGTCTCTTCATCCGACTCGACCTCCGCCTCGCTCTCCTCCGCTTCGGCAGCCTCTGTCTCCTCGGCTTCGGTCGCCTCCTGCCCCCATGCCGGGAGCGCTCCCGCAAGGGTCAGCCAGACCGAAATCAGCGCGGGGACATACCGGAACACGGCTCGTTCTTCTCCTCCGGAGAGTAGCGCTCAGTCTAGCGCTCCCGCGGCCTCGTTGGGGCACGGGCCCCAACATGGCTTGACAGCTGGCGTGGGATCCCTAGATCTCGAGCCGTACCCTCTAGGAGAGCAGCCCATGGCATCCAAGAAGTCCACCCGCAAGTTCCAGGCAGAGGTCAGCCGACTCCTGCAGCTCGTCGTCAACAGCCTCTACAGCAACAAGGAGATCTTCCTGCGTGAGCTGGTCAGCAACGCCAGCGATGCGCTGGACCGCCAGCGCTTGGCCACCCTGCAAGACGGCGCCTTGGACGATGGCAGTGAGCCCCGGGTTCGCATCTGGTCCGATGCAGAGGCCGGCATTCTCTACATCGAAGACAACGGCATCGGCATGAGCCGCGATGAGCTGGCCACGAACCTCGGCACGGTCGCGCACTCCGGCACGATGAAGTTCTTGGAAGAGCACCAGGGCGATGCGAGCCTCATTGGCCAGTTCGGGGTAGGTTTTTACTCGGCTTTCTTGGTCGCCGATCGCGTGAAAGTGACCTCGAAGGCCGCGAGTTCGGACGAGAGTTGGACTTGGTCGTCGGACGCCAAAGAGACCTACACGATCGAGCCAGCAGATCGCGCAACACGCGGCACGACCTTGGCCCTACACCTGGGCGAAGACCACCAGGAGTTCCTGGACGGCTGGCGCCTGCAGAGCCTCGTCAAGCAGTACAGCGACTACATCACGCACCCGATCGAGCTGCAGAAGGTCCACTACGGCGAGGACGCTCCGGCTGAGCCCGAGTGGGAGCAGGCCAACGCCGGCTCTCCCCTGTGGAAGCGCAGCGCAAGCGAAATCACAGACGACCAGTACCGGGAGTTGTACAAGGGCCTGAGCCACGACTTCACCAATCCGCGCTGCTGGACCCACTTCACGGTGGAAGGCCGCCAGCTGTTTACCGGCCTGCTCTACGTCCCCACCAACGCCCCCTTTGACCTCTTCCAGCGCGAACATCGGCGTGGCGTACGTCTTTTTGTCCGCAACGTCTTCATCCTCGACAACGCCGAGGAGCTGGTTCCGGTGTGGCTGCGCTTCGTCCACGGCATCATCGACAGCGACGATCTGCCGCTGAACGTTAGCCGCGAGATGCTGCAAGACAGCGCAGTAACACGAACCATTCGCAAGCAAATCGTCAAGAAGGTACTGGACCAGCTGAACCAGCTGAGTACGGACAGTCCCGAGGACTACATCGGCTTCTGGGAGACCTTCGGTGCGGTACTCAAGGAAGGACTTCACCTCGACTTCGAGAGCAAGGACAAGATCGCCCCCCTGCTCCGTTACCGCAGCACTGAGGGCGAAGGCTGGACGAGCCTGGGCGAGTACAAGGAGCGGATGAAAGAGGGCCAAGAGGCCATCTACTACGTCATCGGCGAGAACCAAGCCGCAGTCGAGGGCAGCCCCTACCTGGAGCAGCTCAACAAGCGCGGCTTCGAGGTGCTCTTCCTGACCGACGCGATCGACGAGTGGGCGATCGAAGCCCTGGGGAGCTACGAGGAGACACCTCTGGTGAGCGCGATGAAGGCCGACCTCCAACTCGACGACAGCGAGGAAGACCTAAAGAAGAAGGAGGAGGCCGAAGGCGAACTGAAGCCCCTGATGGAGCGCATCACCGAGATCCTCGGCGAGCGCATCGAGGAGGTTCGACTGAGCAGCCGACTGACCAACTCGCCGGCCTGCCTCGTCGTTCCCGAGGGCGGCCAGCACGCCTACGTAGAACGCCTACTCCGCGCCCAGCACGGCGGCCAGGCCCGCACCAAACGGATCCTGGAGCTCAACCCCGAACACGCCCTCATCCAAAACCTCAGCCAGCTCCACGGCGCCGCCCCGGACAGCGACCACCTCGTCGAGTGGGTCGAGGTCCTCTACGACCAAGTCCTTCTGACTGAGGGTTCGCCGGTCGAGGATCCCAACCGACTGGCGCGGAGAATGACGTTGCTCCTGCAACAGGCCAGCGCCGCCGAGGTGGCGGCTCGGTCCTAGGTCAAGTCGCCTCGCGCTGCTAAGGGGTGCTGCGGGGGCCTCGACTCTGGCACTCTGTCAGCCTATGCCTCCCCGTCTTGTCCCCCGCCCAGCCCTGCTGGCAGTCCTCGTTGCTGGCCTCGTGGCGTCGAGCCCGGCGGCCGCCTCGGCCGGGGAAGAGGGTCTGCCGGGGACCATCGCACTCAGAGGCAAGACGATCTCGGTCACTTGGAGCGATGGGGACACACTCCAGTTCAAAGGGGGGATCTACAAGAACAAGAGCGCGCGGCTCGTCGGCTACAACACGCTGGAGAGCTACGGCCCAGTGCACCGTTGGGGCACCTGGAGCGGGAGCGAGCTTCACACCATCGCCAAGGACGCTCAGGTCGCAGCAGCTCAGGGGCACTGGCACTGCTCCACCCAAGGAAAGAAAGACAGCTACAAGCGCATCCTCTTGGACTGCCCCGACGCCCGACGCGAGCTGGTAGCCAAGGGCCTGGCGCACGTCTTTGCCTACTCCGGCGAGCCCGATCCCGGCGACATGGACGCCCAGCGGGAGGCCCGCATCGAGCGCCGGGGAATGTGGGCCAAGGGACGGCCCGAACACGTCGTCACCAGCGCTGGTGCCGACGACGACGGCCAAGTCTTCCTGCGCACCGTCAGCACCCGCACCGGCAAGACCCTGATCCGCCACCAACGCGCCGACGTCGCCCCCTGCG
>CAZQTQ010000470.1:0-3798 GCA_964596025.1 uncultured Rickettsiales bacterium | reverse complement strand
CGGTGTCGTCGTCCCCGGTGTCGTCGTCCCCGGTGTCGTCGTCCCCGGTGTCGTCATCGTCACCCCCGGAATCGTCATCGTCGCCCGCGGCCACTCCATCCACGCCATCACAGTTCTGGTCGATCCCATCCCCGTCTGGATCGTCCGCGCCGGGATACACCCCAGGATCAAGATCGTTGCAGTCAGTTCCATCCCCCACGGAGGCGCCCGCGGGATAGCCGTCCCCGTCGGAATCCAAGCCGTCGACGCCGTCGCAGTTCTGGTCCACGCCATCGCCCAAGGAATCCGAAGCACCCGGATGAATGGTTGCGTCTTGGGGCCCGCAGTCGACCTCATCCGCGTATCCGTCGGAATCGAAGTCATAGGTGGTCGAACCCCCGCCGGTGCAGGCCACCACACCCAGTCCACTGAGGAAGAGAACCCCAAATCTCAGGCTCGCAGATCGCCATCTCAGCAACACCATGGACATCAGAAATTGCTCCCTAGAGGCCTTCAACACACCCGAGAATAGCGGGATTTCCCGTGCCCTGCCAGGAGGCCCATTGGGCCCGAATCAATGGCCCAGGCCTCGATCCGGCCCGATTCACGTTAGGGTATCGGCCATGTGCGGAGCCCCCTTACCGCAAGCCCTCGGTCCAAAAGCCTCACTGAAGCGAAGAAGTCCAGTTCCCCTGGCAGCGGCGACGGTTCTCATCTTCGTGTCCACCGCCTGTACACCAGACCCTGCTGCCCCCTCCGACCTTACCGACCCGACTCTCTGGGCCCCCACATCGGCCGACGATGACCCCTACGCTGAGGAGCGGCCGACGGACCTAAGCTGCCCCGAAGGCAGCTACGGCCCGGAAGGGACGATCTTTGAGGTGGAGACAGACCTCTGCAACTACGGCAGCTTCTCGCAGCCACTGCTCGGCCCCACTTCCCCAGGCGACCGCATAGAAGGGGTACTCTGGCACCTGCAGCTGTGGGCGGCGGAAGAGGCCGAGGCGCATTTCGTGGTCCAGATTGGGGACACCATCCTGCTGGAGGAGCGGATCCCCGTTCCGAGCGAAGAGGCCATCTACCCCATCGAGTGGACGGCATCAGAAGCCTTGGAAACCGGTGTCCCGGTCCGCTTCCACGTGCACAACCACGGCACGAACAGCTGGCGGCTGGGAACCCTGAGTCGGAGTACCCCCTAGCCAGAGGGCGGCTCCTCCCCCTCGGCCAGGACCGAAGCCGGTCGAGAAGACCCTTCGCCGATTAAGCCCTGCCCTGCAGCATCCGTCGTCCTAGGACCGTACCCACCACCATGGTGGTCAGCTGCGGGTTGACGCCCAGGCTCGTCGGGAACACACCGGCATCGGCAAGGAAAAGCCCCGGCAGGCGGTGGGCCTGACCGTTGGAGTCGACGACACTGCTCTCGGCATCCCTCCCCATTCGGCAGGTGCTCATCGGGTGGGCTGCGTAGAGGGTGAAGTCCTGGACCGTCCGGTCCCTCAGCGCCTCGCCGAGGCTCTCCGCCGTGCGGTGGCGCCCTACTCCGTGCACCGGAGCAAGCAGTTCCTTGGCCCCGCCCTCCAGAAGCACCCGGGAACACTCGACCATGCCGCGCTTGGTCCGTTCCAGATCCTCGTCATCGAACTCGTAGCGTACGTCCGCCCGGCCCGAAGGCCAGGCCCGCACCCGACCAGTGCCCTTATCGGAGACCATGGCGATCAAGCCACAGAGCCGCGGAAGTACCTCCAGGCCCTCTTGCAGCCGCGGACCCACGAGCCCTGTGGCCATCAGACAGGCCTCGGGCGGAGCGGTAAAGGTGTGCGGCAGCACCCCCGGCAGGTCGGGGTGGTGGAAGAAGGCCCCCTGGGTCGCACCCTTCCACATGTGAACCTCGTGGTCGCAGATCCCCAGCACTGCGTTGCCTGGGTGCAAGTGCAGCCCCTCCCCGACCCGCGGGCCCAAGGATCGGGCCAGACCGCTGGACCACAACAACCGCGGCGTTCCGATTGCGCCTGCCGAGAGGACGACCCGCTCAGCCCGCACTTCGACGACTCCACCGTCCTCCCCGGTGTCCGGATGGACAGCGACCCCACGCACGCCGACGGCCCGGCCATTCTCAACGATCACCTCTCGGGCCTGCGTCTCCGCCTGAATGAGCGCTCCTTGGTCCACGGCCCGAGGCAAGAAGGTGTGGTTGGTACTCGCCTTGCCCATCGACGGGCAGCCGTAGTTGCAGATCCCGCATCCGACGCATCCGGGCGTATTGCGGGGAGCCAGCCCACCCTCGAGCCCCAAGGCCTCGACTCCCCGGACAATGATCCGGTTGTTCTCACCCGCGATTGCGTCGGGGGTTGTGCCCACGCCGATCATTGCTGAGACCTCGTCATAGACCGATTTCAGCGCAGCCCCACTCCAGCCCGGCTCGTCAAGAAGTTCGGCCCAACCGTCCAGCACCGAATCGGGGGCACGAAAGCTCAGCGCCGAGTTCACCAGGGTGCCGCCTCCCACTCCACGCCCCGCGGCCACCGGGAAGGTCGCCCGGCCACGCACGAGAATCGAGCCACCTTCTTGCATGTGGTAGCGCTGGGTGTGGCCCTGATTGGGCCGAAAGCGGCTGGTAGCGGGGCCCTCTTCGAGAACGACGACGGAGAGACCGGCTTCTGCCAGGACTCTGGCCACCGACGCGCCGCCAGGGCCGCTTCCGACGACCACTGCATCGGCGGTGAGTTGGCGGCCCGCGCCGACCTCCGCAAAGCCCTCGGCCGGTGCTGCAGGGCGAATCACCGAGGGCCTGGGTCGGGGGAAGTCGGTCGCCGCTCCGAACCCGTCGTCGGTGCCATCCGCACCCGCCGTCGCCCGTTGCTCGTTCATCGGCCGAATCCGCAGCCGTGCCAGGACGCCATCAGCCCGGCCACCCGGGGGTGGGTGGTGTAGCCCATGCCAAGCAGCAGCACGAGCATCTGGATGAGGGCACGAAGTTCGTAGCTATCGTGGCCAAGCCAGGCCTCCAAGACCTCGGTCTGTTGCTGCGGCTCCAGACCCACAAAGGCGGAGCCAAGAGAAGCCCGGGGCAAGTTGTCCATCACGTGAAGCACCGCCTTGATGAGCTTCCGATCGGTGGAGGTCATGGGCAACAGAAGCGCATCGAAGTAATGAGCCAGTCGGGCCTCTGCTCCGTCCATTGCGACGGTCTCCGTCGCGGGATATGCGGTCGTGGCGAAGGCAGTCAGGAACCGCTCTTCCGGGGGACTGAGGTAGCTCAGATCGGGCGCATGCTTCTGGTCCCACCAGCAGACGAGCGTACCGCCTACCCCGATCGCAGCCGCCCCTGCGCTCAGGGCACCGAAGGTCAAGAGGTGGCGGCGGGTGATCTGCACTGCGGCCCACTGTATCGGCGCCAATGCGGAGAGCCAACTGCTCCACGGCTCAATGCAATAAGTGACGAGCTTCAACGTAGTACAGAGGTCCGAAGGCGAAACAGGACGGGCCCAGCCCGGGAAAGCCAGATCCGGTATCGTCGCCTCCGGCCTTCACACTTCCTAGAAGGAGGAGCTCATGCTCGCAATGTTCGCTATCGGCCTTCTCGCCGCCGCAGCCTTGGTCGTATTCGCCGTCATCGGCATCTACAACCGCCTCGTCAAGCTGAAGAACCGCTTCGAGAACGCCTATGCGCAGATCGACGTGCAGCTCAAGCGGCGCTACGACCTCATCCCCAACCTAGTCGAGACCGTCAAGGGCTACATGAGCCACGAGCGGGAGACGCTAGAAGCTGTAATCAAGGCCCGCTCTGGGGCGGTGGATGCCAACGCCAACGCCGTTGCC
>CAZQTQ010000469.1:0-3801 GCA_964596025.1 uncultured Rickettsiales bacterium | reverse complement strand
CCCGAAGCCCAAGAACTCGCAGCCGGCGGCTCTCATCTTCTCGAGTAGGCGGGGCTTCAGGTTCTTGGACACGATGGCGTTCCCTCCCCAGGGCACGCCCAGGGGCCGCTCGATGAGGAGGTCACAGAGCTGAGAGAGCTGCTTGGCCGAGCCGTTGATGAGTAGGTCGTTGAAGTGGTAGCTCGTGAGCCCGAAGCGTTCGATGTAGGCGGCCATCTCCTCGTAGACGCTCTGCGCTGTGCGGTAGCGGAAGTTCTGCCAGATTTCAGCCTGGAGGCAGAAGTCGCACTTGCGGACGCAGCCCCGGGCCATCAGGGTCGACACGCAGCGACTCGGTTCGTAGGGCTCGCCTTCGGACGCGGTGTAGTAGTTGAGGTGCAGGTCCTCGAAGTCCGGCCAGCTCAGGCTGTTGACGTCGACGATGGGCGGTCGCAAGCCCGTGTCTTCGGCCGAGTCCGGTCCCCGAGGGATCAAGAGCCCGCGTACATCGGAGAAGTCTCGCCGGCCCTCTTCGAGGCGTGTCACGATGTCGAGCAGGGGCCCTTCGCCCTCGCCGTGAACCACTAAGTCGATGCTCCCAGACCACGCCAGGTTGTAGCCGTAGAAGCCGGGATCGCAGACCTGTCCGCCGGCGACGATGAAGACCTCGGGGTCCATGTCCTTCAGGACGCGGGCCATGTGCTTGGTCGCCTCAATCGAATAGGTGGAGATGCCTACGAGCTGCGGCGAGTTGGCCAGGATCTTGCGCGCATAGTCCTCGATGGTGGGGTTGGTCACGCGGGGGGCGATTTCGTCCCGGTAGCGCTGCGGGTCCTGCCACTTGTGGAGGTGGGTTCGGTCCCAGAACTCCTTGATGGCCAGCGGTGCGTGGTGGAAGAGCTCGATGTTCCAATCGAGCTGAAACACCTCGTGCCCTTGGGTCTTGAGCCACCCGCTCAGGTAGGCCGTGGTCAGGGGGGGAGTCTTCATGGCCCAAATGGGTGTGGCTACCATAGAGATGCGCATTGGATTCACCATAGCAGCGCAAGGTCCCGATTGAGGAGAGAGTCGAGGGTGAGATGGCGGTGGCACCTTGTCTTTGGGCCGCTGGCTGTCCACGATGGGAGACGTGTCTTACGCTAAGAGCTACTACGAGCTACTTGACCTCCCTCGGGATGCCGACGACAAGGCCATCAAGAAGGCGTACCGAGCGGCGGCCAAGGAACACCACCCCGACCTGCCTGCAAACCGAGGCGATCGGGATGCTGCGCGCCAGTTCAAGCTGATTAAAGAGGCCTATGAGGTCCTGTCGGATCCAGAGCGCCGCCGCCGCTACGACGCCTACGGTCGCGACCGGGGCACGACCTACAAGCGGCCCTTTTCCGAGGCCGATGGTTCTCCCAGACGGCATTACCAGACGGCCGATGAACTGAATCTGAAGACGAACGTGGGGGAGGGAGTCGCATCGATCTTCGAGGACCTCTTCGCGGTGGATCCGTCGGTGGCCGCGGAGGCGGCGAGGCCCCGCGACAACCCCTGGGACCCCGCGGCGCTGGGCGCCGAGCTACCCGAAGATCGGCCGCCGGCGGCACGGGGCCGAGGAAAGAAGAAGGGGGCGCCTAGCCCCGCTGCGAGTTCTCACCGCTTCGGTTTTAATCCCGAGGATCTTGCGGAGGCGGCGCTCTGGGGGGACCTCCAAGACGCCGACGCATCCATCAGCCCGGGGAGCGAGCCTCCTCCCTTTGCCCGGGGCAAGACGCCGAACACCGGTCGAAAGTCCGCGCCCCGGGCCTCGCGTGGCTCCCGTCCTGAGCCGGCTCCCCGGCGTGGCGACGACTTGGAGATTCCCGTACAGGTTCCGTTCCTGACCGCAGTCCACGGTGGACCGTTGTCGGTGTCGTACCGGGTGCCCGACGGGGAGGGCAATTGGGTCCTGGAAGAGGCCGAGATCGAGGTGCCCGCCGCCTCTGAATCTGGCGGGACCCTCCTCTTGAATGCGCGGGGGCGACACGGCCAGGGCACGGGCTCCCGCGGGGACCTTCGGATGCGCTTCGAGGTTCAGGATCACCCATGGTTCAAGCGCGAGGGGCGGCACATCGTCGTCGAACTGCCGCTCTCGCCCTGGGAGGCCGCCAGCGGCAAGACCCTCCGGGTGCCCACCGTCCACGGCAGCGCGACGGTACAGGTGCCGCCACGAGTCCGGTCGGGCCAACGGATTCGCTTGAAGAACCTGGGCCTGCCGGCCAGCCGTGCGGGCGGGCCGGGGCACCAGATCCTCGTCGTGCGGATCGACTTGCCGACGAACTTGGGCAAGGAGGAGCTGGACAGCCTGAGGAAGCTCGACGAGGCCAGCGGCTTCAATCCCCGCGGCCACCTCTGGGAGGACGAGCAGGGTTGAGCCCACAGCAAGTCTCCGGACTGCTTCCTCTGCCCCTTGGACGGAGTCCGTTGCCGGTTCATTCAAGAAAATTCGAATAAACGCGAATGCTGGTCCGTCCAATTGGGTGAAGGCGAAAGAAAGTCTCTTTTCGTCCCCCACTGGAGAAGGCATGAGTTTTTACCCCGCCGCAAACTCCCTCGTAAATTCCTACCTGGACGACATTCATCGCGTCGATCTTCTGACCCGCGAAGAAGAAGCTGAGCTGGCTCGCAGGTGGGTCCGGGAGAGGGACCCGAAGGCGGCGGAAGAACTCATTTCCCGCAACCTGCGCTTCGTCGTCAAGGTGGCCATGGGCTACCGCAAGTACCGCCTGCCGATGGCGGACCTCATCCAAGAGGGCAACTTGGGTCTCATCCGTGCGGTAGAGAAGTTCGATCCCGAGAGGGGTAACCGACTCATCTCCTACGCTGTTTGGTGGATCAAGGCCTTCATTCAGGCCCACATCATCCGGTCTTGGTCCCTGGTGCGGGTGGGGACGACCCAGAGTCAGCGGCGCCTCTTCTACAAGCTTCCCAGGATGCTCGCGGCGAACGGGAGCGACGAGACCCTGGAACAGCGGATCAAGGGGATTGCGGATGAGTTGGGGACCCGAGAAGAGGACGTGGTCCTGATGATGAACGCGCTCAAGGGCCGAGACCTCAGCCTGGACGCGCCGATCAGCGACGACTCGGGGACGACATTTGTCGACCGAGTCGCCGACCCCGGTCCTTCGCCCGAGGGCAGTGCGGCCGAGAACCAGGACCAGCGCCTGCGCTTCGGAATCCTCGATGACGCGATAGGGATGCTGCCTGAGCGGCAGCGGCGGATCATCGAATTGCGGCACCGCGGCCACGAACAGCGCACGCTGCGTGAGGTCGGTGAAGAGATGGGCCTGTCCCGCGAGCGCGTCCGTCAGCTCGAGGCTCGCGCGATTCGACGGCTTCGAGCCCTGATTTCCCGCCAGTACGCACCCTGCCAGGCTGCCTAGGAGCCCAAACAGCCCCATCGATTGGGCCTGCCCTTACACGGAGGGGGCTGCGGCCCCGAGAGCGGACGCCGCCGTCCCTCTCGGGGCCGTCATTTAATTTCGGGGTCCTCAGGAGAGGCGGGAACTCCGGCGGGGCCGGCGAAGCCCGATCCCGAGCCAGAGCACGAGACTCAGGAGGGGGGCGGAGGACGGGAAGGCTGCCAGGGAGGAACCGCTGCAGGCGCAGCCCGCCGCCTCGGCGACGCCATCTCCCGAATCGTCGTCCCCTGCGTCGTCGTCCCCACTTGAGTCGTCGTCGTCACCGGTGTCGTCGTCGTCACCGGTGTCGTCGTCGTCTCCGGTGTCGTCGTCGTCTCCGGTGTCGTCGTCTCCGGTGTCGTCGTCGTCTCCGGTGTCGTCGTCTCCGGTGTCGTCG
>CAZQTQ010000468.1:0-3822 GCA_964596025.1 uncultured Rickettsiales bacterium | reverse complement strand
CGGGGTCCATGCGGGGTCCATGCGGGGTCCATGCGGGGTCCATGCGGGGTCCATGATCTCCTCTCTCTCCCGCGCTCTCTCTCCTCTCTTTCTCTCCATGCTGAAGCGCCGTCATGCTCGCTCTCGCTCACAGGCAGTGGCGGGCGCCGCGGGTGGGGCGGGTGGAGACGGCGGCGGATATGGATGTGGACGCGGCGGCGGCGGCGGAGGAGGAGGAACAAGCCAACTCGCAGCAGTCCGATCTCAAATGGCTCGATGGCGACGGCGGACCTGCCGTCTGCGAACGCGAGGATCAGCTCAGTGAGCAGAGGCGCGAATGGGTTGACCGGGTGAGAGAGAAACCCGTGGGCCACCGCGAGCAGATCGTCGCCTCGATACTCGCGTCCGAGTCGGACAGCTTTGCGCGCGTCGGCCCTACTCGGTGGCGCATCCTCTCGGCGGAGTTCACGCAGGGCGAGCTCAAGCGTACCGCGGAGAATCAGTGGACGCTTCGATTCGACGGCGCTGATGCATCTCGCCCGCTCTCACATCCTCTCCCTCATTACATTCTCCTTCGTACTCTCTCTCACTCTCTCACACACCGTCCCCCCCCCCCTGGCCCCCGGCAGGACCAAGTGTACGAAGGAGATGCAGTCGGTGACAACTTGTTCGAGTTCTTTCGCAAGTTCTACTTCCGACCGACCTCGATCCCATCGATGCTGGACGAGTTGCGACGCGTCGCTTCTGCCGAGGCGGCGACAGATCGAGTCTCTCTCTCTCTCCCCCCCCGCCCACCCCACGCGCTCTCCTCTTCACGTCTCTCTCGTTGTGACAGCCTGTGGCCCCTGCATGGTAGGTGGACGCTGCCAACGGCGCCGCAGTCGGCCAGCTTCCGCCGCCCGCTCAGGTGCTCACGAGAGCCGAGCCCTCTCTCTCTCCTCTCTCCCTCCTCACGCCGCCCTCGCTCTCTTCACGCTCATCGTCTCTCTCGCGCGCTCTCTCTTTCCTCCCTCCCTCTCCATGCTGAAGCGCCCTGCGGGCGGCGTGCACAGACAAACGGCAGGCACGGCTGGAGAGGCGCATCGGGAGCCCCGCCAGGGCCGACTGCGTCGAAGCGTGTTTGCCTTGCGCTTGCATCACGTCGCGCGCTCATGTCTGCCGCCGACGGGAAGCTCACGGCGCGCCAGCGCGTGGGGAAGCACGCACTGGAGCGCGCGGCGGTGCCGCAGCCCCCAGGGTGCGTCCACACGGAGGCCACACGCGAGGAGCTCGTCGCGCAGGTCAATGCGCTGCGCGCCAGGGTGTGCCACCTCGAGTCGCGGCTCGATCGGCTCGCCGTCTCGCAGAAGCAGGCGTGGGGCGCCTACTTTCGCGAGAAGGAGGGGATGCTGAAACGACGGCGGTTCGGCGAAGAGAGCTGTGCTTGAAGTCAGTCAGGAGACACGCGTTTGGGCGTTGGTCGTCCCTTTACGGTAGTACATCGACCGTCAGTGCTCAGACGGGCTGCGCCGTTCGCCCCTTCCCGCCGCGCGTCGGCGCTAAATAAACTGTGTGCAATGAGTGCATCCGAGCTGCCGACATGCTTTTGCACTTCCCGTGTTTGTTTTCCAAAACGTGATAAAATCCGTACTGGAGGTTTCCCAAGTTGCACCGGCCCAACCTCCAAACGCATGTAGCAGTGCAGAGCGCACGGCTCTTTCATTCGCCGTGAGCTTCCCGTCGGTGGCAGACATGAATGAACTCGCGTAAGGGGGGGGTCAAAATCGGCCCTTTTGAGCTTCTTCACCTTGCAGCGGGCCATGACGGCGTACAGCGTACGCGGATCGTGGACGATGATGCGCAGCTCGTCCGTGGTGTCTTCCACGATCCCTGCCTGCCGCTCGGCAACGCGGCACCGCTTGTGCAGCTTCACATTCGTGTCCTGGAGCGCAGTGATCTGTCGTTTCATGTTGCGAACAGTCGCTTTCATGCTGCTCGCCTCTTTCCGTCTCTCTACGCCATTCCGCGTGTCCAGCTGTCCAGCCAGACCAGGCGTTTGGGAAACCTCCAGTACGGGAAGCATCGTAAGGGTGTTCCCATCCTCTCTCCAAAACTGAAGGGTTTCAAATGGGTGGTCTGGCTGGACAGCTGGACACGCGGAATGCGGTAGAGAAGCGGACTCTCGTAGAGGCCCGATCGGTTCTCTCTACGTCGTTCCGTCTCCCTACGCACCCTGCACGTGGCCCCCTCGAGGCCTCCTCGCGCGCCGACCCTTGGCGAACGCTGTCGGAACGCACCGACGTGCAGGGTGCGTGCAATTGGACCCTTCAGGTGTGGAGGAGGGAGTCCTGGCACCTCACAGGTGCCTTATATAAGGCACCTTTAAAAAGGTGCCGTGGCGTTTAAAGCGTCGCGCTCGGTGGCGTTTAAAGCGTCGCGCTCGGTCCTCGCGCTCGGTCCTTCGCGGTCGCGCTCCGTCCTCGCGCTCCGTCCTCGCCAGAGGCATGGCGGCGCAGGCACCAGGTATGCTCGCTCTTCCGAGCTGCTCTTCCGAGAGCTCCGCTGGCGACACGCCGCGCACGCGCCGCGCACGCGCCGCGTGCCGACACCATGCTCGCTCTTCCGAGCTGCTCTTCCGAGAGCTCCGCTGGCGACACGCCGCGCACGCGCCGCGTGCCGACACCCCCGCATCGTCTCGGCAGGCGGCAGGCATCTCGCGACGCTGGCGGCGGCCGCTGCAGCACAACACCGTCCTCGTCTTCGGCACGGCCCGGTACCATAGGAAAACTGGGACCAACATGGCCCGGCATGGGCCCCGCCACATGGCGATGCATACTCCAGCGGGGATGTCCAGCGCGGCCACCAGCTTGAAGCCGCTGGTCGTCGAGTAACAGAGGTCTGCCCAGCTCTGAGCACAGAAGGCCACCCACTGGAGGGCGAGCGTCCCAACCCTCTGAGAGAGAGCAGGCCCATCGAAGAGGGTGCGGGAGAGTATGAAGGGGCGTGCAAGCTGGCAAGCGTCGCTGTCCTGTGTGCTGGAGAGGTGGTCGAGCAGCCAGCGCCGCTGCTGGAAGGACGAGCCGGAAGGCGGCTTGGAAATGCCGACCGCCGGCGCCCGTCGGAACACCCTCCACTGGTGAAGGCGCTTGGCCGCATGCCCCAGCGCAGCCCCGTGCAGTGCGGCAGAGAGGAACACACCCATGGCAAAGAGCTTGCACCCTCCATCTGCCGTGGGGACTTCCAAGCCTGCGCTCTTCTTCAGCAGCATGCCGCCCTCGGAGTTCGAGGTTCGCTTGCGCATACGACTCGGATGGCGTCCGCCAACGCTTTTGGGAGACGCCTCGCCGTCTGGGTCGTTCATCCTGAACGAGCACACCACCTGCGAACCACCCACGTGCACTACGAAATAGGTGGACGGTGAGAGCCCACGGAGGCCGGTCACAGAGGCAGGCCCGGTGTCGCGGCCCCACGTCCGCAGTAAAATGGCACGCCGCGCACCACTCACTCGAGGTCTCAGGTGCGCCGGCAGCACCCACAATCGAGCTGGCAGCACCAGCGGAAACCCAGGTCAGCACACGAGCACACGAGAGGAGGCCTCCTCGCGTCGCAACCGAACCGACGACCCATCTGCACCGCGCAAACGAAGGATCGAAATCGTAGACGTAGACGAGTGACATGGGCGCACGCGACGCGCGGCATGCTCCTTCTGCACGTCTGTGCCGCGCGTGCACGCCAATAAAACAATTCAACAGGCCTCTCTGCCGCACACCTATATTATATATACATATGCGGGATCTGCTGGCCGCATATGCGGCGTCCGGTCTCTGGTGGAGCGCGAACGGACGCTGCGCGTCGAAGGGTAGC
>CAZQTQ010000467.1:0-3829 GCA_964596025.1 uncultured Rickettsiales bacterium | reverse complement strand
CCGGGCACCCGATCCCAGGCCGGTTTGCCAAGATCGTCGCCAAAGGGGATGAGGCGGTTTTCGTCGTTGGGGGTCAGGAAGATGCCCCAGCGGTAGTCGGGCATCTTGACGTGCTCGAAGTGGGCCCAGCCGCTCGGCTCTACACTAACCGCAGTGCGCAGGTAGATCTGGTCCTGTTGGAAGCCTTCGGGACCCATGTCCATCCACCACTCGATGAAGTTGGGCTGCCACGCTTCGAGCGCCTTCTGCAGCTTACGGTCCTCGCTGAGACCGACGTTGTTGGGGATGCGGGCGTCGAGATCGACTGAAGGCATGGTGGACTCCTTGCGGTGGGGGAGGGGCTAGGTTCGGTTGAAGTCGAATTCGGCGGTCTCGGGCTGTCCGTAGAGCGTTAGGGCGCCCTTGGGGCCGACGGCGTTGGGGCGCTGGAAGATCCAGTTCTGCCAGGCGGTGAGTCGGCCGAAGATCTTTGTCTCCAGCGTCTCGGGGCCGGCAAAGCGGAGGTTGGCCTCCATGGCGGTCAGCGCGTCGGGCGATAGGGTGGCTCGCTCTTCGACGATGAGGCGGATCTCGTCCTCCCAGTCGATGTCGTCAAAGGCATCGGTCACGAGCCCAAGGTCCACGGCTCGGTCCGGGTCCAAGAGCTCGCCGCAGTGGTCAGCGAGCTCGAGGGCGTGTTCCGGATCGGCGAGGAAGCGGGTCTGTAGACGCGTCAGGTCGTTGCTCATCGGCAGGGGGCCAAAGTTCAGGGGGCTGAGCGCAATGGCGACCCCCTCCTCTTCGAACATGTAGGCGCGGTCCGCTGCGATCGCGAATTCAAAGAGGCTTCCGGCGAAGGCCGTGCCCTCGTCGATCAGGGCGAAGAAGGTCTTGGCGGTCAGGTCCATGCGCTTGAGAACGCGCTTCATGTGGAGAGTGACCTCGTGAACGTACCAGTCGGCACGGTGCTCGATGAGGTCTGCGTCCAGGGCCAGGGCCACCTCGGGTTTGCCGGTGACGCGGATGGTGACGAGCCCAACCTCAGGCATGTTCACGCGGAGGCGGAGCAGCGCGTCGTCCAGCTCGCGGAAGGCCTGCAGGGGCCACCAGGAGTCGCCGAGCTCGCGGGGAGACTCTGGGACTCTCTCCAGCTCTTCGGGCAGGGCCAGGTTGAGATCGGCCACCCGGTTGATCTCGGCGGGACTCAAGGTGACGTGGGCGTAGCGCAAGGTTCCGTCTTCGTCGATGTCCGGCGTGATAGGGCCGAGCTCGATGCCCTGGCGATCGGGGTTGCCGTCGCCGGCGATCTCCGCGGCGCGAGCTGCGATCTTCTCGTCGAAGGATGAGGGCGGGAAGATCCCGTCGACCAGGCCCCACTGCACCGCTCGTTTGCCCTTGATGCCCTCGGCGAGCGTGGAGAAGACATCGGCGCGGTCTCGTCGCACCTTGCGCTTGTCGACTACCCGGGTCAGGCCGCCGGTGCCGGGCAGTACGCCGAGGAAGGGGACCTCCGGGAGGGCGACAGCGCTTCTACGGTCGTCCACCAGGTAGATCTCCTCGCAGGCCAGGGGTAGCTCGTAGCCGCCTCCCGACGCCACGCCGTTCAGTGCTGCGATGTAGGTCTGTGCCGAGTGTTGGGTCGCGTCCTCAATGTAGAGGCGGGTCTCGTTGGTGAACTTGCAGAAGTTGACCTTGAAGGCGTGGGTCGAGCTGCCGAGCATGAAGATGTTTGCGCCGGAGCTGAAGACGCCGTCGATGTCGCTCGTGACGACGACGCAGCGGACCTCGGGATGCTCGAAGCGTATTCGCTGAACGGCGTCGTAGAGCTCGATGTCGACGCCGAGGTCGTAGGAGTTGAGCTTTAGCGTGTAGCAGGAACGAAGGCCCCGGTTCTCGTCGATCCTGATGCAGATCCGGGCGACAGCGCCGTCTACCTCGAGGCGGAGGTGGGAGTAGCGATCCGGGTGAGTTTGAAAGTCGACGGTCTGCAAGGGAGTGGTTGGGTCAGCCATGACTCTGGAGGATAGAGATCGGAGAGAACTATGCAAGATATTGCTTACTACTATCGATAGTGTGCAATATACTGCATAAATGCCACGTTCCGAGATCGAAGCCGTGATCCGTCGGGTGGGCTCCCGCGTACGAGCGCGGCGGGCCCGCATGGGCATCACGGGCAAGGAGTTGGCCGAGCGCTCGGGCCTGAGTCCTCGCTTTGTCGCCCAGCTGGAGGCGGGACAGGCCAACATCGCCATCGGCCGACTTGCAGCGGTGGCGCGGGCTTTGGAGCTGCCGATCGAGGCCCTGGTCGCGCGTGACGGGCGGCTGGCTCGGGAGGCGAAAGAGCGGGCTGCTTCGGGACGGCCCATCATCGTCTTGCTGGGCCTGCGCGGGGCGGGCAAGACCACGATAGGCCCCCTGGTGGCCCGCCAACTGGACCGTCCCTTCGTTGAGCTGGACGAACGCATTGAAGAGGCGGCGGGGCTGAGCCTCGGTGAGATCTTCTCCCTGCACGGCGAGCAGTACTACCGACGCTTGGAGGCCCAAGCCCTGGCCTCGCTGCTCGAGGCCAAAGAGCCCGTCGTCGTGGCGCTCAGTGGCGGTGTTGTCCACAACGACGAGGCCTTTGACCTCGCCTGTCGCCGCTGTACCACCGTCTGGCTCCGGGCCGACCCGGAAGACCACATGCAGCGCGTACTTACCCAAGGAGATCGCCGCCCTATGGCCAACCGCAGCGATGCTATGGGGGAGCTTCGCGCCCTCCTTGCGGCTCGGGAACCCCTCTACGGCCAGGCGGACTTCGAGCTGGGGACCTCGGGGCGGACGGTCACCGAGGTGGCCGAGACGCTCTGCGCCCAACTCGGGTAGCGGACTTGGGTCCTAGCGGCGGTTACTAGCGCCCCAGCAACGCCAACTCGTCCCGAATCACCGCCAGGCGGGCGCCTTCGGCGACCTCGGCCCAGATCTTGACGTCCTCGACTTGGTCTTCGTCCAGCTTGGGCAGGAGGCGGTAGGCGAGGCGCTCGAATGCGCCTTGGTCGAAGCCAGGCATCCAGTCGGGGAGCAGGCCGAGGGTCGCTTCCAAGGCTTGGGCGGGAAAGCGGAGGAGGTAGCGCTCGATGGCCTCGCCGACCGGGGCGTGGTGGAGGCCGGAGAGGAAGACGCAGGCCAGATCGGCGACGGCTCTCTCCTCGTGAGTCGTCATGAGAATGCCGGCGACCTCGACTCCCAGCTCCATGCGGTCGCTGTCTTCGGCCGTCTCGGCGATGAGGCGGGCGCAGGTGTCGAGCGCGCCCGAATCGGTGCGACTGGCCAGGGCCTTCCATGCGATTCCCTGCAGGAGGCGGGCGTCCTCCCGCTTGAGCTTCAGCCACGTCGGCACCTCAGCCTCGCCGAAATTGGATAACAGGTCTTCGGTCTTGGTCGCATTGACCAGCTTGGTGAGGCGTCGGGCGGAGCCCCTCCACGGGGGGGTACGGGCGAGCGCGGCGAGCAGGGGACCATCGATGCAGACGAGCGCGGCCCGTTCCACCGTCGATGCCTCGTCGCTGTCGACCAGCATGGCCTCCATCAGGCCCTCCAGTCGGCGGGCTGCTGTCCACTGAGCCCCGCGCGCGGAGAGCGCCTGGAGGGCTTCGCAGGCCGAGAGCCAGCCGCCTCCTTGTTCGACGATGTCCAGCTTGTGTTCGAGGACGGCGACTGCTTCGTCCGGGGCGAGGAAGGCCTCGTGCCGCAACCAGCTGAGGCCGATTGCCATGTCGTTGCCGCGGATGACCGGTGAGAGGAGGGCCTCGAGTTGCTGGCGTTCTTTGGTCTTCTCGAACGGAAGCACATGTTCAGGGGCAGTGGCCCA
>CAZQTQ010000466.1:0-3844 GCA_964596025.1 uncultured Rickettsiales bacterium | reverse complement strand
GGGCCGCGTCGATTGGGGGGGAGCCGGGCGAGATGGAGGTCGCGGGGAGTTCCCATAGAGAGGCGAGCAATCCTTCGCTTGGACGCTGCTGGAGCAGGATGGTCCCATCCACGCGCTCCAGACAGAGCGCCACCCTCGAGACCGCCTTGAGCTTGGCTCGGGGGCCCGGAGTGGGGAGTTCTTCCTCCACTCCTGCCGCCTTTGCAGCGCAGAGATCGGTGAACGGGCACACGCCACACTTCGGCCCTGACGGCGTGCAGACTGTGGCCCCAAGGTCCATCAGTGCCTGGTTGAAGTCACCCGGACGGTCGTCGGGGAGGATGGCCTCGGCAAGCCCCCACAGCACACGCTGGGTAGAGGCTCGGTGGGCCGAGCCCTCGACGCGAAAGACCCGGCTCAGTACGCGGATGACGTTGCCGTCGAGGATCGGAAGCTTCTGGTTGTACGCTGCCGAGAGGATGGCGCCGGCGGTGTAGCGGCCGATGCCGGGAAGGCTGCGCAGTTCCGCTGGGTCGCGGGGCAGGCAGCCTCCGTACTCTTCGACCACGATCTTTGCGGCCGCGTGCAGGTTTCGTACCCGCCGGTAAAAGCCCAATCCCGACCAGACCGAGCGGACTGCCTCATCCTCCGCTGCTGCCAGCGCCTCTACGGTTGGGAAGCGCTCGAGGAAAGCCGCAAAGTAGGGCCGAACCGTCTCGACGCGGGTCTGCTGCAGCATGATCTCGCTGACCCAGATTCGGTAGGCATCGCCGCAATCGCGCCAAGGGAGGCTTCGTCCACAGAGCGCGTACCAGCGGATCAGAGGCTCGGCCAGGCCCTCTGGGTCAGGGCGGGTGGCGGACACAGCGCCTAGCCCGGCGGTTTGGTCGTGGGAGTTCCGGCCTGCCGGAAGGAGACGTGGCCCACGAAGAACGGCCCCATCGAATCGATGTACTCGGCAGTCTGCCGGGTCGCGCGCATGGCCTGGATCAGGTGGGACAGGGGCTGCAGATCTTTGCCGACGAGCCCGATGATGAACTCGTTGTCTCGAGTATCGACGCCGTAGCAGGCCAGCCGGAGGTCGTGGACGTGGCCGGCGGTTCCGTAGGCGCGGCCCAGAACCGCATGCTCACGTACCACGGCTCCTTGTTCGGCGCGGTCCAGCCCCTGGAAGCTACCGGCTCGGCGAAGCGGGTACCACAGAGCCCACGGACAGTCGGGCTGCAGCGCACTGTCCTTGGGCCGCTGCAGCAGCCAGTGGGCAAGATCCCGCTCGTAGCCGCTGCCGTATGTCCGGCCGAAGAGGGATAGACCGGGCTTGGGCACGAGGCGCCGCAGTTCGGGTGCGGCAAAGAGCGGGCGGATCCGCTGGAGGAAGTGGCGGGGGTTCTCGTCCCAGCTAAGCAGACCGATACCCCGGGGATCGTTGACGTCGGCGTAGACCACCGAGGGGGTCTCATCAGCCTGGAGGCGCTCTATCAAGGTGTCGCGTGCCCCTGCGACGTCGACGTCTTGGGGTGCAGAGAAGACCAGCAGTTGCATGAAGAGGCGCCGGTCCAGAGGTGTGGTTTCTCCACCAATCGGTGCTCCATGCTCCCGAACGTCGACGGTGGGTAATGTGGGAGGCGCTGCGGTGGTGGGCCGACTCATAAGGCCGCGCAGAATAGCAACGGGGCCCGCTTCCTGCATCTCCTTGACTCGACCCTGCCCCTCGTTAGTATGGCCCCGCTCAAAAACCCCCTTGGAAGCAAGGGCGGCACAACGCTGTCCTGCACCTCCGCGGAGCCCGTCGAAGAACCCCGATCGTGCGTACTTGGTATCTATCGCTCGCGACTGTTGCCGCTACCCTTGTCCTCCTCTTGGTGGGCGGAGCGGTGAATCCTTCGGGTTCGTCGTTAGCTTGCCCGGACTGGCCGACGTGCTACGGGACCTTCTTCCCCGAGATGAGCCATGGGGTTGAGTTCGAGCACACCCATCGCGTCGTGGCTACCCTGGTAGGTGCGCTGACTTTGGCCCTTGCGGCTTCGATTTGGTGGTCTCGTCCCGAGGACCGGGGTCTTCGCCGCCTGGGAGGTCTGGCCGCTTTCCTGGTCGTGATCCAGGGAGGGCTGGGCGGGCTGACGGTGATTTATCGACTGCCGACCGCCGTGTCCACCGCCCACCTCGCTTTGGCCTGCTTCTTTTTCTGTCTGCTTATTGTCCTGAGCTTTCGGCTGCAGCCTGGAGCGGAGGAACGACGCGCTCCGCGTCCCCTCTCCGATTCTCGCCTCATCGCCCGGAAGGTCACCGCAGTAGCCGCAGTCGTGGTCTACCTCCAGATCGTTTTGGGGGGACTCGTTCGGCACTTGGGTGCTGGACACTCCTGCCCCGAAGTTCCTTTTTGTTACGGTTCCATCTGGCCCGCCTTCGGACCGGGCCAGCTCCACATGCTGCACCGGGTCTCGGGTCTGGCCGTCCTCGTTGCGGTGGTCGGGGCATCTGTGGTGATGGGCCGCGAGGGCGAAGCCGGCCGCTTGCTCCTTGTCCGGTTGATGGCCTGGGTAGCACCTTGGGCCGTCGTCCTGCAGATTATTCTAGGCGTCTGGACCGTCCTTACCCAAATCCACTGGTTCCCCGCAGCACTCCACCTGGGCCTTGCCGCCTTCCTGCTTGCGTCCCTGGTTGCTGGCTTCTTGGGCCTGGGTCTTCGGGCGGAAGAGTCAGACCGTGAATCGCCAGATCTCAGCCCCGACGCGGGAGCATTTCCGCTCTCTGAAACCGAGGCCCCCGCATGAGTCGGGCATCGACTTCTGGGCAGCCAGGTCTTCGCCTGGCCGACTTCTGGGCTCTGACCAAGCCTTCGATCGTACGTATGAACGTGCTGATGACCCTGGGTGGCTGGGTACTCGCCGACGCGTCGTTCCGGGACCTGACTCTGTTGTGGACTTTGCTTGGCACCGCGCTTGCTGTGGCCTCGGCCAACGCCATGAACATGTACTTGGAGCGAGACATCGACGGCCTGATGACGCGCACTGC
Organism: uncultured Rickettsiales bacterium; assembly: GCA_964596025.1. GTDB lineage: Bacteria > Myxococcota_A > UBA796 > UBA9615 > UBA9615 > CAZQTQ01. The sequence continues at coordinate 850 of CAZQTQ010000466.1, read as the reverse complement.
CAACCGCCCCCTCCCAGCGGGTCGAATGCATCCGCCTGTGGCTGCGGTCTTTGGCGCAGTCCTCGGACTGGGGTCCCTGGCGCTGCTCGGGCTGGCTGTGAACGTCCTCACCGCTGGACTCGCGCTCGCGGCCTTGGTCCTCTACGTCGCCGTCTACACCCCCATGAAGCGCAAGGGCCCCATCGCTCTGCTCATCGCACTGTCGACCACGTTTGCGACCGGCTGTGTCGCCCCGCTCTTCATCGAGAGGTTCAAGGATCCGATGGGTCGCCACGACTCGCTCGTGCGCGCCCAGCGCGAGTACACGAACGCGCTGCGCTGGGGGAATACCGACGCCGCAGTGAGCTTCGTCCACCCCGACCTGCGCGAGAACTTCGTCTCCGAGCTCCAGAAATTCAAGGAAATCCGCGTCACCGATTACGACGTGGGAAAGATCCAGTGGGGTGAGGAGCAGGCCACGGCAACGCTGGTCGTGACCTATCACGCCTATTCCCTCTCGATCATGCTCGAGCAGGAAATCCGAGAGACCCAGCATTGGGAGAGACTCAGCGGTGAGAAGCTCAAGAACGACTGGGTGGTGCGGCCCGCGATCGAAGAATTGATCGACAAGGTCGCCAACCTGAGGTGAACCCGTGGAGAAGACTCGCACGATCTTGTTCGCTGACGGCACCGCGATGTTCCGGGAACTCGGGAGCATCTTCCTCGACTGCACCGGCCGCGTCGTTACCGCCTACGATGGCTACGAGAGCCTTGATGCGCTCCTAACGTACCGCCCCGGAATCGTCGTGGCCGATCTCGACCTGCCTCGTTTGTGCGGAGTCGATCTCGGCCGGCATATCAGGAACGACCC
>CAZQTQ010000465.1:0-3846 GCA_964596025.1 uncultured Rickettsiales bacterium | reverse complement strand
TACCTGATCGGCGGCAGCTTCCAGGCAGCCCAGTTCTACGCCGACGTGGAAGGTGAATACACACTGCAGTTGGTGGTCAACGACGGCGAGACCTACTCCATGCCGGTCTTCTTGGAGGTGGACCTCGAGCAAACCGACACCAATGGGCCTCCCGTGGTGGTCACCTCCCCGGACGCCTACTACGCGGCTCCTGCTCCGACCTGCTCAGTCGACGCCTACGGGCAGTGCAACGACTGTCCGAACTGCCCCAGCGTGACCCTGCAGCTAGATGCCAGCCAGACCACCGACCCCGACGGCGACCTGCTCAACTACTCGTGGTCCATATTGAGCGGCCCGGAGAACAGCGCAGTCAGCCCCGAGGAAGGGGAATCCGTCGAACTGGTGGTGCCCGGTCCTCCAGGTTCCTGCACTGCACTAATCAACACCAATGAGACCCAGGTCCAAGTGACGGCTACAGACTGCGCCGGCGAGAGCGCGACCAGCCTCATCACCGTCGTCTACGACTGCGGCATTTGAGGCCACAACATTCGCGTCGTCCTCTCTATTGGGCGGCGGCAGTCGCCTTGGTCCTGCTGGGGCCTGCCTGCGACGCCAGCGGCCTTCGGCCCCCCACCAAGCGCGCGACACGACTCTCTCTGATCGACATTGCGGGCCCGACGCCCCTGAGCAGCAAGGTGGCCCGCCCAGCCACAGCATTTCTCCTCCCGAGTCCCTTGTGGGAACGCAGCCCACTGGGGCAACTCCGCGTCCGGGCACCCCTGGACGGGAGTCTGGGCCCCGGCCAGGAACTGCGCTGGCAGGAGGGGAAACGCAACTTTCCCGGAAGTGAAACGGCTGTCCTACGCCCCCCCAACAACGAAGTGGAGAGCGGGGAAGGGCTGCAGGTTCGGCTCCTTCAAGGCACAACGACCCGGGACGAGACCCTCGTAACGCTAGAAGCCCTCAGACCGCCCGAGGCTCCCCGCGTCCTGGGTGGCAACGAAGAGTTGCTGGTTCAGGTCTTTGGCCCGGGACGAGTGGAGTGGATCGCCTCCGAGAGGGAGCACGGCTGGATGCCCATCCCCCAGAGAGAGGGGCTCTCGTCTCCCATCCTGAACTTCCCTTCGCTGGCAGTCGGAGAGAGCCGCTCCTTCCGACGGGTTGCGCCGAACGGCGCAACCACTCCCTGGGCCACCGCAACTGGCGGGTCCCTGCCCTCCATCGCCTCAGCGGAAGCGGTGCGGATTTCACCGGAGGCCTGCCGGGACTCAGTGTTTCCCCGCCTCAGCCCATCGGGAATTCTCAGCTGCTTCCCGAACGACGAGGAGGATCCGGAAACGAGCCAGACGGGCGCGCTTCGGGTAAACGCCTACCACGCGCTGGGCCAGAGTCAGACTGCGGCCCCCCAGCCCCTGCCGACGCCGGCCCGATCGGGCCGGCGCCAGGAGCCAGTACACCCACCGGCCGGGCGGGCCTCGATCGCCAGCGACCTGAGCGGCGCGCTCCTCTGGGCCGGCCAGAGCTTCGGCCACTGGACCCCGTGGTCACACGGCAACCAACGGCTCCTGCACACCACCGACTGCCACCGGCCCCTGGGCGACGGCCGCTTCCTGGCCTTCCTTCGCGAGGACCGCATCGAGGTCAATCCCTGGGGAAGCAACCGACGCCTTCAAGTGCCAGCAAGGCCGTCTCGAGACGACGCGGCGGCGAGCCTCGGGCAGGGCTGGCTCGCCGAGATCGAGGACGACCCCCAGTTTCCGAACCACCAACGCCTCATCCTCCACAAGCTCGACGACCTCCGGCATGGTCTGCTGACGGGCCCTTCGAAGCACCTGCGCCATCCCCTGGTCTCCGGTCCCTGGTTGAGCTTCGTCGAGGACGAACACCTGGTCCTCCTTCCCCTCGGTGGCGGCGAAGTGCGACGGCTTCCCTCCGCCGGTGCCGGCCGGAGGGGCCCCCCTCTGTCCCTAGACGACTGGCGCTTGGATGAGGTGCCGTGGGAGGGCGGCTCTGTCCTGATCGCCCGCCACCTCCCAACCGGCCTCGGGACTCGGCTGCGGTTCAATGCGGACTTCGTGCAGGCCCGTGGGGGCGCCGCGGGCCTCTTGATGTGGGAGCAGCGCGCGGCCGGCCGCAGCGGCGAGCTGCGGCTGGGAGCGTCGCCGGTCCGACTCTTCGAGGAAGACGGTACCGCCCACGGAGGCGCGGACCTCGCGACCCGTCCGGGGGGTCACGGAGGCAACCACGGATGGCTGGCTGCCGGACAAGTGCGCGAGGCAGAGCTGGACCCCGGGCCGAACGGCGGCATCCTCGACCTCTTCGTCGAGGGCGATTTCGGGGAGGGAGAACTGCAGGTCCTCCGCGATGGCACCTTGGTCGCCCGCCGCAGTTGGCCAGAAGCCCCGCCCGAGACCGAAGCGGACACCGGCGACGACAGTGGTCCCGGTGGCTGGATGACCCTCGCCGAAATCACCCGCCTACCGAAGGCCTCGCCTGAGGCCCGGCGCATCTCCCTGCGCTGGACAGCGGGAGGTAAGGGTCTTCGCGTCGACGCGGTCGCTCTGCGGACGCCCATCCCAGGAAATGCCCTCTGATGGTGCCTGAAAGCCCAAGAAAGCATCCGATCCTGCTGAGCCTGGCCCTGGGGTGGGTCGCCGTCGTCGCCGCCGCAGCCGCCTGGGACTCCAAGCCCCTTTGGTCGGTCCTACAAATCATCCAGACCATGGGTCCCGCCCTCCTTCTCAGCCTTCTCTACTTCCTGGCGGCCTGGGCAGTAGGCCGCCCCCTCCTGATCCGCCTCCTCCCCGACTTCAGCCGCGCCGACGCGGGCAGCCATGCCCTCCTTTCGATGGCCCTGGGCTGGGTCCTCTTCCAGACCCTCGCTGTCGCGGCCGGTCTGCTCGGCCTCTTTGGCAAGGTCCCTGCCACCGGCCTCCTGCTGCTCTCCATCCCCTTCCTTCGCGGCCTCCCCCGGCCAGCCCTTCCCCAACCCACAGCCCTCCAAGCCGCCAGCTGGACAGCAGCCGTCCTACTCGCCCTGCCCCTGCTCATCCAGGTCGGCGCCCCGCCCATCGGACCCGACGAGCTCCAGTACCACCGTCGCTTTGTCGAGCACCTCATCCGGACAGGTGGCTTTGCCAGCGATCCGTTCGACCCACCGACCGGCTTCGCCCAAGGCATGCATGCTCTGCTGGCCTTGCCTGCGACCTGGACCGGAGCTGCAGGCATGCGGGGGCTGGCCCTGCTGTTCGGCGCTAGCGCGCTGTGGACTGGGGAACGCCTCGCAACTCGCGTCTTTGGGCAGAGCGCAGGGGCCGCCGCCCTGCTCGTCGTCCTCGCCTCGGCAACCACCCTCCGCGTGCTGCCGGTGATGGACACCGACCTCCCAGTGGCCTTTTTCTTCGGCGCGGCCTCATTCGTCGCCCTGGACTGGGCTCAGGCCCCGACCCAGGCCGAAGCCCGGCCCTGGCTCCTTGCCCTTCTCGGCGGCGCTGCCCTCAGCATCAAGTACACGACTCCACTGTTTTTCGGACCGCTCTACCTCGTCCTCTTCTTCCAGCTCTTGCTCTGCCCCCCCTCGATCGAGCGGGGTCGAGCCTTCGGCTCCCTCCTCCTAGCGTCCCTCCTCCCCGCCGTATTCGCCCTGCCCTGGATGCTGCTCAACCTCCAGTCCTTTGGGCACCCCTTCTATCCCATCCTGGGCTTCGAAGTACCTGCCGACGCGGCCCACCTCTTCCGCTTCAACTTTGGCGAGAACTACGGAACCGGGAGCGGGCTGCGGGCCTTCCTACAGGCCCCCTACGACCTCTTCATCACGGGACGAGAGTTCGATCGACGCCACTACCTCGGCCGCCTGAACCTTTGGCC
>CAZQTQ010000464.1:0-3851 GCA_964596025.1 uncultured Rickettsiales bacterium | reverse complement strand
GAAGCGGTACGCGTCTTCGAGGTAGGACCGAAAACCGTCGTCGGGCGCTTCCCGGGCGGCGAGAGCCAGAGCGTAGGCGCCCGTGGCCCCGATGGCCCCCGCACCCCGCACGATCATCGTGCGAATGGCTTCTCCCGCCTCTCGGTGGCTCTGGGTCCGCCAAAGGGCGAAACGGTGGGGAAGCTGGGGCTGGTCGATGAGGACAAGCGATTCATCCTCCCAGTCCACGGTTCGAAAGGGCTGACCATCAACGCGCATCGTTCGGGGGCTCCGGAAGGCCTGAAGGAAGGGGGGAGGTGCCGCTCCCGCTCTCGCTGCTGCTCGATGGGATCGCCTCACTTCCACTCAGCACCCACGGTCGGGGCCGAACCCCCTCCCGTAGCGCCTCCTCGCCGCCGCGGAAGCGTAGGTAGCCCAGGTACTCGTCGTGGAACCAGTCCTCGAAGCGTCGGTCAGTGCGGCCGTCGAGGATGGGGCGGTAGTTCTCGTCCCGGATCCGCCGTTTGCAGATCCAGTCCATGAGGTGGAACTCAGATCCGTCCCAGATGCCGTACTGCGAGTTACCAAAGGACCAGGAACCCAGATTGACGTAGCTCTTGCCGTCAGGGAGTTGGACCACTCCCGGAAGGTGGCTGTGCCCGCAAATTACTGTCCGGTAGCGCTCGTGCTGTTGGAGGTACTCCAGGGCGGGGCCGGTGATTCCCATAGGATCTCCGCAGACCCCTCGGGTCCAAAACTCCACGGCGTCCTCGACGCGACTTCCAAGGCGTGGAAGGCCGATGTGCGGGGCGAGCCAGCGAATCCCTCGGGTGGCCCGCGCGATCCAATAGAAGAGGTAGTGAATGGCTCGGTTTGACAGGGTGTAGTACTCGCGCAGTGGCAGTCGGATCCAAGTGCGGAAGATGCGCTCGTAGAGCATGAGCACGCGGGCCCAGACGCTGCTCTCTTCGAAGCGTTGGCCCACGAAGGAGTCGAACTCATAGCCGTGCACAGCGAGGATGCTGTGGTCCACGACGACGTTGCTGCAGAGCTCCCACTTCAGGATGTCCCGAAAGAGCACGATGTCCGGGTCGTGATTTCCGTACACGTAGACCACCCGCATTCGCTCCGCGATCTGGGTCAAACGGGCGATGACGGTGTTGTGGGCCCGAACGATGCGCGTGAAGTACCAGGCCTGCTCGAAGTCCATGGCGTCGCCGACGATGATCAGCGCCTGAGCCTCCTTCTCTACCTCGTCGAGAAAGGACAAAAAATACTCATCCTTCCTCTGAAAGACGTCGGCGTGGGAGCCGTCGCCAAGGTGCAAGTCGGAGACGAAGTAGATGCGGCCATTGGGCTCACGATCGACGCGGACGGCACCTACAGGCTCTGCCGCAGGTTGGCCCTCAGGCAAATCGGGTTCGGAGGGCGCATGGGATGGGGGGCGTGCAGTCACAGCTCTCTGTAGCGTAGCGGGTCTGGCAGGGTGCTGCCTTGCGCTAAGGTCGGGCCTTGGCGCCCCCTGGTGGGCGGGCGGAGGTTCTGCCACCATGAATGCCGCTATGCGCCTCCCTCTTCTTGGTCCAGGAATCGCGTGCGGGGGCTTGACTGTCCTCTTCTTGCTGGCTTGGGTCACGGGATGTGTGACGGTCACGGACTCGCAGCCCTTCTTTCAGCTGGGGGACGACGACGGAGGGCCCGGTGACGATGACGATTCAGGTGACGATGACGATTCGGGCGGCGACGATGACTCCAGCGGTGACGACGACGACACCAGCGGATCGGACTGCGACACGAGCTGGCTCGTAGTTGCCGAGACCCCAGTCTCCCTCCAGGACGACCTTGTGCCTCTATTTGAGAAGACTTGCGGCAAGTGCCACTCGTTCTTGAAGCGCGGCGAGCTCTTGCTGACGCCGGATGCGGTCTACGAGGAGCTGGTCTTGGTTCCGAACGTCTTGGGTTACAGCGCAGGGATGAACCGCGTGGAGCCCTTCGACGCGGCCGGTTCCTATCTCATGCACAAGGTCCTGCCCTGCAGTGCCGAGGACCCTGTGTGGGGTCACTTCCAGACCGTCATGCCACCTCCCTGGCCCGGGTTCGAGGTTCTGGGGGAAGAGGAAATCAACCTCATCTATTCCTGGATCCTCCAAGGGGCGGAGGACAACTAGGTGGGGGCAAGGTGGCGTACTTTGGGGGTGTCTCTCGCCGTCCTACTTGCCGGTGTGGGGCCTCTGTATGCCGGCGGTGGTGCTGCTTCCGGCGAGGACGGCGTCGAGGCGGCCCGCAAGGGAGGGATCCTCTCGGTTGGCTACTCCGGTTCGGTCTCCTCCCTCAAGGGTGAGGAGGGGGTGTTCCTCTACGGCGCCATCCGTACCGACGTTCGGAACCGCGTGGTCCGGGGCTCCAAGGAGGACCCGGCCGCCTGGCACTTGATTCACCAGAGCATCCGCCTCGGAGTTCGGGATGTGCGGCCGAAGCACCGTTTGAGCTTTGAGACGGCGATGCGAGGCTCCGGCGATCCGGTGCACGGGGATGGGCAGGTCGACGTCCTCTATGCCTACGTGGACCTCGCGCCAGCGGATCGGTGGGCGCATGCCCGGCTCGGCCGCCAGCTGCTCTACGCTGCGGGCCAGTCTGGTCTGCAGCGAATGGATGGGATCTCGGGGCGTATCGCGCTGCACCACCTCGGCATCGAAGGCTTCGCTGGGGTGGCCTTACGCAGTCGTTCCCTGTGGGTGATGCCGGAAGACGGGGAAGAGCCCGAGGTGCCAGTCGGAGGCTGGGGAGAGGACGCGGTCTACGGAGTAGCTATCTCGGCGGTTGGCCTGCGCGACACCCAATTTCGCTTCGGGGTGCAAGACCGGGTCCGACGGGGGGAACTCACCCGCCGGCACCTGGGCATCGATCTACACAAGGGCCTGTTCCAGCGGGTCAACATCCGGGCGCGGGTGGCTGTAGACCTTCTGCAGCGGCGGCTTCAGGAGGTCCAGGCGGGTCTCGACCTGCGGCCAAAACCCTGGCTGTCTGCGTCGGTTGACTACGACCACTGGCAGCCCTCGTTCGACGCGACCACGATCTGGTCGGTTTTTGCCACCGATCCCTACGACCGCGTCGGAGGACGGGTGTGGATTGAGCCGCTTTCGTGGATGCGCTTTTCGGTCTCCGGAGGGCTGCAGGTGCATCCGGACGCAGTCACCCAGGAGGGCACGGTCCAATCCGAAGTCGGTCGCGTCCATGGCTCGGAAGCGGTCGGACTCGTTCTGAAGCCGGTGGACTTCTTCTCGGCCGAGCTGGAACAGCGGTGGACTGGCGGCCCTCTGGGAGACAAGGTGGCAGCCACGGCGACGCTTCGAGCCCGCCCGGCGCGGGGTCGCTTGGATCTCTCGCTTCGGGGAGACCTCCAGCGCTACGCCTTTGCTCTGCAGCCGCAGCTCGCAGGCGACTACGGTGCCCTTACGCTCCATCTTGCGGTTCAGCCTGGGCCCTGGTTCCGGGCCGGCATCAATGGCAGCGCCATCTTCAGTCCTTGGATGGACAATCACCTGCAGATCGGGCTTCACATTGAGACGCTCCTCGGACTGCGGTTGATCCGTTCGGCAAAGAGCGGGTCCTTGGCCACTGGCTTTCAAGGTGCGTACCCCTACTGGGAGGACCCGCGCATGGCTGCGGGAGACACGCGAAGCGTGCCGGGGCTGGTGGGCGGAATTGGTCTGAGCCACGGGCATCCCGATGCCTTGCGGGGCCTGGGGAGGGGGCGGTGATGCGTCACGTCATCGTTGGCTTGGCCTGGAGTCTCGTCCTGGTGGTGTGGCCCGCTGTCGTGGGTGCGGAACCGAGGGGAGAGGAAGCCGAAGCTCCGGCGGATCCCGCGG
>CAZQTQ010000463.1:0-3851 GCA_964596025.1 uncultured Rickettsiales bacterium | reverse complement strand
ATTGCGAGAAGGAACGACCATGCTGCAGGACGACGGTTTTGCCGCCGACTACGTAGCGCGGGGCCAGCTGCCCGCCTGGGCCCAAGACGCGGCCTTCCTCAGCGGCCAGATCGTGCCGGGCGATGGGGAAATGGACCCCGTAGCCTTCGCCCAGGGCCTCGCCACGGGAGCGGAATCCGTGGGGGCGCTACTGCACGAAGACTCCTGCGTCCTGGACCTGGACCCCCGCCCCGACGGCGTGGTTCTTACCACCGAGCACGGCCGAATCGACGCCCTCGGGGCCGTGCTCGCCACCAACGGTTACGGCGCCCGCCTCGCCCCCTGGCTCCAAGAACGCCTCGACCCGACCCGCGGTCAGGTCTTGAGTACCTCCCCGATCGACGAACGTCTCTTTGACCGCCCAATCTACGCCTCGCACGGCTTCGAATACTGGCAACAGGTGCCGAGCGGCGAGGTCGTAATGGGCGGCTGGCGCAACCTCGATCTCGAGGGGGAGGTCGGGGTCGACAACCGCCTCCACCCGGAGATTCAGGCGACGATGGAGGCCTTCCTCCGGCGGCTTCACCCCAAGCTCCAGGAGGCGGAGGTCACCCATCGCTGGGCCGGAATCATGGGGTTCTCTCGAGACTCTCTGCCCGCAATCGGCCCCATACCAGGATGGCCTTCGGTCTTTGCAGCCCTTGGCTTCACCGGGCATGGTTTCGGCTTCGCCGCCCACGCCGCCCACACCGTGGCCGAGCTGATGGCTACCGGCACCAGTCCCTGGGCCGATCTCTTCGCACCGCGGCGATTTAACTAGCCAGCAACCGCCCGAGCCCCGGCCTCCCGGCAGCCCCAGCTCGCCACGGGCTTAGGCACTCATCACAAAAGCGAGGATCCCGGCGAGTAGAAGGGCCCCACCGCAAAGGGCGACGACCACGGCAGCCGTCGGAGGAGGCACCCGCCCGAGCCCTTTCCCCGGCTCGCCGTCCCCCCCAGGACCACCCAGCCGTCGGCGACGCCGACGACGCCTCTTGCCTGCGCCGCCGCCCCGCTTGCGCTTGATCGCCGTCTGCTGGACTGTGGCTACCGGGTCGATAGGCTTCGGGCTCGCTTCGGGAACCGGCGAAACGTCGTCCCCAGCGTCCACCTCTCCTGCCTCCTTACCGCGCGCAGTCTCCACCGCGGGCGCCTCCATTGTCGGCGCGTCGTCCTTGCCCCGGCGAAGCGCAGGACCCTCGGCGGTGTTCGTGTGGGCCTGTGCCGTCCCATCGGCCACCGTCGCCTGCAGTCCGTCGCTCGGCGGCTCTTTTGGCTTGTGGGCCGTCAGCCCTTCGCAAGTCGATGGATCCCGGAGGGGGCCTGCAACCCCACCGAAGAGGAGGTCGTCGTCGCCCCCCTCGCCTCCCCCCAGATTCAGGTCGCTCAGATCGCTGGTGGACCGCCTGGCTTCCTCATCCTCTTCGTCCTCCTCAGGAGCTTCGGCCCGGTAGCTGCTGTGAATCTCGGGACAGAGATCGTCAATGACGTGTGCCACCTCACGCAAGAAGTCGCGAAAACTCCCACGGTCGGGAAGCGCGTCGCGGATTCCCCGCAACTCGTCGGCCACCTCTGCAGCTCGGTGGTAGCGACGCTTGGGATTGCGCTGCAGCAGCTTGGTCAAGATCGGCACCAGCGCTGGGCACAAGTCTTTGAGCCGTTCCGCCTCCTCCTCCGGGCTCCGGTTGGAGACCAGATCGGCGATCCGCGCGATGTTGATGCCGCTGAACAGCCGCTCCCCAAGCGTGGCTTCGTAGAGGATCGCGCCGAGGGCGAAGAGATCCACCGCAGGAGCAAATGTCCGCGTCCCTCCCCAGACCTCAGGCGCGATGTAGCCCGGCGTTCCCTTGACGACCCCCTTAGTCGTCGAGTCCAAGTTGATCCGCGACTTGACGAGGCCCCAATCGGAGATCTTTAGGCCACCGTGCCGGTCGACGAGGATGTTGCTGGGCTTGAGGTCCCGGTGAACAATGTTCAGGGGCTTGCCGGCGTCGTCGCAGAGCGTGTGGGCGTGGTCGAGCGCCTCGGCCAATTCCACTGCCAACTCAACGGCGATTGCCATCGGCACCGCGATGTGCCGCGCCCGCAGTTCGGTAAAGAGGCTGTTCAGATCCGGACCATCCACGAACTCCATCGCGATGAAGAGCTCGCCGTCGTGGTCGCCAACCTTGTAGACGTCAACGATGCCGGGATGGTTGAGGCGACCACAAACCCGGGCCTCGTTGATCAGCGCCCTCTTTTGGATCTCCAGCTCCCGGGGCGGCGGCTGAAGCAGCTTGAGGGCTTGACGCTTGGTAAAGCCCATCTGGCCCTGCTCGCGGGCCAACCACACCTCGGCGGCTGCCCCCCGTCCAAGACGTAGCTCCAGTCTGTAGGGGCCGAAGTGTTCGCCCTCGGTGTGCTGGGGTACATGGCTCACGGTCCTCCGAATCTAACAGAGCCGGGCGCCAGGCTGTACCCTAGGGGGGTGGGCATTCAAGATGCAAAGCAGCCCAGTGGGCCTCTAAGCTATGTGATGCTTTTGGCAGGATTCGGGGGAATGTTTGCCCTGGCCGATCCGGCATGGCAGCACGCCCGGGAAAAATCCTGGTCGACCGAATGTACGTCGAACCTCGAGATCATCGCCGAGCACCAGAACTACTACCACCAGCTCGAAAGCATGTACCTGAGCTGCCCGACTTTTCCGTCCCAAATTGCCGGCGAGACCGCAGCAGACTGGTCGGGCATGCCCACCTGCTGGCAGATTCTCGGTTTTCTTCCCGAAGTCAGACTGCGCGGCCAGTACGAAGTCTCCGCCACAACCACCCACTTCGAGGCCACCTGCAAGATGGACTTGGACGAAGATGGCGAGCTTGCGATCTACCGTGCCTCGGACCTGAAGACAGCCGCCAAGGACCCGTCCGGCGGGATCTAGAGGGTTCCACTTAGGACGGTGTGTCGTTCCCGCTCTGCGCGGCCTCCAGGATCCACTCGCCCTGCTCAGGCGCATCCGACGTCCGGGGGCTCCCGTAGCCCCCTCCCCCGGGCGTCTCGAGAACCAGGCGGTCACCGGGCTCCACCTGAACACGGAACGAACCGCTAAGGGCCTCGCCCGCCTCACCCTTAGACTTGGCGCGGTAGAGAGTCGCCCGCCCCGGCTGTGCAGCGCCCCCCCCTCGGAGCCCGAAGGGATGGGTCGTGCGGCGCTGCGAGAGCAGAGAAACATCCAGCGACGCACGGAACTCGAGCTCGCGGCAGATCCCGTCCCCTCCGACCCAGCGCCCCGAACCGCCCGACCCCCTCCGGAGTTCGAATCGGCGCACGAGGACGGGGTATCTACGTTCCAGAACTTCGGCATCGGTCATCCGGGTGTTGGTCATGTGGCTGTGGACACCGCTGGCGCCGCAAAAGCCCGGACCAGCGCCGCTCCCCCCACCGATGGTCTCGTAGTAGCCGAAGCCCGCGTTGCCGAAGCTCAGGTTGTTCATCGTCCCCTGACTCGCGGCGAGTGCACCCAGCGCTCCAAACAGGAGGTCGACGATGCGCTGGCTGGTCTCCACATTGCCGCCGACCACCGCCGCCGCCGGTCCGGGATCCAGCAGTGACCCCTCGGGAATGCGGAGGTCAACGGCTCGGAGGCAACCCTCATTGAGGGGCAGGTCTCGACCCAAGAGGCAGCGAACTACGTAGAGGACCGCAGCCCGCACGACCGCCCTCGGCGCATTGAGGTTGGTTGGGGACGGTCCCCCGGTGCCAGCAAAGTCAACGACCAAGCGGAGGGCGCCTTCCCCAGTCTCCGCATCCGAATCCCGCTCCGTCCACAACGCGACCTGCAGCTCCGTCCCGTCGTCGAG
>CAZQTQ010000462.1:0-3907 GCA_964596025.1 uncultured Rickettsiales bacterium | reverse complement strand
GTGGTCCGCAGTGGCGGCGCCGCCAGCGGCGACTGTCACCTTGGCCTCGGCCTCACCCAAGACCTCATGCCAGATCTTGACCGTGTAGTCCCCAGCGGGCACGTCGCCCATGCTGAAGCTACCGTCGGCGCCTGTGACGGCGGCGTAGGGGTGGTTGACGACCACAAGGTGGGCCTTCATCCACTCGTGTGCGTCGCAGGTGATGGTGTGAACTCCGGTCTTCTTGAGCTTCTTGCCCACCGTCTGGCCCTGTTGGGGCAGCGCAATGTTGGCCATGCTCTTGCCATTGCTGCTCATCGTCAGGTTGGTGTTGTGGAGGACCGGGTCGCTGTTCGTCGCATTGATCATCATGCCCTTGTGGCCGATGGCGACATGGGGGACAAAGGCGCAGTCCTTGTTGTCGATGGCCACATCTGTGGCCTCGTACTTCTTGCCCGTGGTGATGCCGTCGATCCAGACCACAGCATTGGCGAGCTTGCCGTCGGCGACAAGCAGTGCGCCGCCGGGACGCTCACTGGCGTCGACGCTGCTGTGTCGTTCGCAGGTCTCCCCGTCCTTGGAGATCTTCACCTTCTGGTCGGTTCGCTCGCCAGCATAGGAGATGGTGCCCCCGATGCTCCCGGCGTCAGCGACCGCGTCCATGCCCACGTAGCCACCGGCAGGGGCAGCGGGAGCCGGGTCAGCCGCGGCAGCGGGCGCCTCCGCCTTGGCGGGGGCAGCTTCTGGGGCGGGCGCCGAGTCACCACCACCACCGCAGCCTGCGATGACAAGGGAGAGTACAGCGAAGGCACTGGTCAGAATCGTCTTCATGAAATTGGTGTCCTGCTTCGTTTTGTTCTTGGCGCCCCACGGACTTGCGGGTGGCCTGGTCTGGGTTGGACGCGTCGCAAGGCCGCCGAGTCTTCTTGGCTGCCGCTACACGCGCACGATTTCTTAGCGTAGGTGCCGTAAGAATGCAAAATCCGCCAGGATTTGGGTCCTCTTAGGTGCTGTGGCCATCTGGCTCCTCTTGGGTGCCGTCGCCATCCGGCTTCTGTGGCTGGGGACTACCAAGGTCCTGCTTCGGCCACAGCCCCACCAGGTAGTTCGCCAAAAGGCCCGTCCCTGTGAAGGTGACCAAGGTTACGAAGAGTGACCCAGTGCCCTCCATGACGGCGAACAAGGAGCGCAGGCAGAAGAGTGCGCCCAGTCCTACAGCCAGGGAGATTAGGCTCTTGTGGAGGGTGATCAGCTTCATCCGAGATCCAGCTCTTCCATCTCCCGCCACTTCTCATCGCCCCAGGTTCGGAAGTTGTGGGTTCCGACGAAGCTGCTTTGGTGGTGGAAGTTGATTTTGTATTTGCCGCCCCCAAAACGCTCCGCAATGAAGGCGTTGGGGTCTGTCAGGAGATTGGGCACCCGCGGCAGATCCCAACGACCCAACCCCCGGAAGCGGATGGTGTCGCCCAGTGGCTCCATGACAAAGAGGGTCGCCGTGCTCTCTGCCAGGGTCTGCATGAAGAACTCCTGCAGCGCCAGCCCTTGTCCGCTGTCCTGCCGGCGGTCGTGCTCGCGCTGGAGGTAGCCTTCATAGATCGGGAGCAGCCAATCCATCGGCGGAGCATAGCCGGTCCGGAACGCAGCTGTGGAGCGTGCCCCAAAGCGGTTCGGGCGCTACCCTTGGTCGACCCCTTATGGCTTCGCTTCCCCTGGCAATCGCCGCCGCCCGCAGCCCGGCCTTTGGCCTCGCAGCCCGTGCGTACTTCGTCTACGGCTGCATCTACCTGGGGGGAGCGGTGGCCGCCTTGGGCCCGGAGCGCCGCCATACCTTCTTTGGCTTTGTGCCGTGGTGGGCCTTCTACCTGGTGGGGGCCGGGTTTGTGGTCGTCTTCCCTCGCCTGATCCACCGCGGGGTGCGGTGGTTGAGCGTGCTCTTGGTGCTGTCGGTTGCGGGCAAGGCCCTGACGTTGTGCTTTCAGCAGGGGCGGGCTTGGGCTTCGGGAGAGGAGCTAAGTCCCTTTCGCCTGGGCTTCTTCGTCGTCGCGGCGACGACGGCCGTGCTTTTGTTCCGAGCCTTAGCCTCCGGCGAAGAGCCGCCGAGCAGCCAACAGGGCGACGAGCCAGAGGAGTCCGGAAGCCAGGGTGATCCAGCGGGAAGTCCCCCGCAGGATCCACAGGTTTCGCAGGACTAGGACGCCAACCAGGGCCGCCGAGATCGGGTGGAGGGCGGGAAGGATTCGACCGAGGAGGAAGCTGAGAAGTACCGCGAAGAGCGCGCCCAGGCACCACAAACCGCCGCCTCTACGTCCCCCGCGGAGCTCCACGATTGCTGCGGCCCCGAGACCTACGAGGGCGCCGGTCGAGGCCATGGCCAGAACCCGGAGCGGGCCTTCGGCCGGAAAGGACGGGAGGGTGGCTGCCAAGACGGACATGGCATGGATGGGGCAGTGGGGTACCATCGATTCCCCCCGATCATCGGGCTAGGAGGGCCCCCTGACAAGTACCGCAATTGAGGCCTGGGCCGGTGCTTGCCTTGCCATTGGGGCTTAGTTATCCTCCCGGCCGAACCTGCATCCTACGGAGGGGAAGCCCGCTCTGCTGAAGCCCCCAGGAGAGCGGGCTTCCCCTCGAAAGGACCCTTCGATGCTGAGATTCCCGGTGGAACGCCGCACGCGCCTCTTGTTCGCCGTCGCGGCTGCAGCGGTTCTGTGTTCGACTCTGGCCTATGCGGCCGAGGGAGCGCCGGGGTCGGATGTTCAGTACCGCACCCTCTTCCACCCGGACGGGCCCTACGGCTGGTTCAACCCCCGCGTCCTGGTGTGGATTCTGGCTCAGCTCCACTTGCTCTTTGCGGCCTTCGTCCTTGCCGTGCCGATGTTCGCGGTCATCATCGAAGTCGTCGGCCTCCTCAGCAAGGATCCGGTTGCTAGCCAGCGCTTTGATGATCTCGCCCACGAGTTCACCCGGCTGCTGACCACCGCCTTCTCGATCACTTCGATCCTGGGTGCGATCTTCACCTTCCTCTGCATCGGGCTCTTCCCGGGCATCTTCAACTACCTCGTCGAGGTCTTCGGACCGTCGATGTACCTCTACTCCTGCCTCTTCTTTGGGGAGTCGTTCAGCCTCTACCTCTACTACTACGGCTGGGGGAAGATCCGCGGCTGGAGTCACGTGGGCTTGGGGCTCATCCTCAACGCCTTCGGCATCACGCTGATGCTCGTCGCCAACGCCTGGACGACCTTCATGATGGCGCCTGCCGGGATCGACGAGTTTGGCGCTGTTGTTGACCGCAGCGAAGCGTTCTTCAACTTCCTACTCAACCCGATCAACGTCCACCGGCTCATCGCGAACATGTGCATGGGCGGCTCGGTGGCGGCCGGTTACGCCGCCTACAAGTTCCTGTCCACCAAGGACCCCGAGCTGAGGGCCCACTACGACTGGATGGGCTACATCGGCAACTTCATCGCCATCCTCGCCCTCTTGCCCCTGCCCTTTGCCGGCTACTACCTCGGCTTCGAGATCTACGCCTACAACCAGCAACTGGGCATCTACATGATGGGCGGCGTACTCTCATGGCTTTTCGTGATGCAGGCGGTGTTGGTCGGCGCGCTCTTCTTCGCCGCCAACTACTACCTCTGGCTGGGCATGGACCGCATCGAGGGCTCCGAGCGCTACCGCGGCTGGATCAAGTTCATGCTCGCCGTGATCACGGTCTGCATCCTCGTGTGGGCCACGCCGAAGTCCCTGATCCTGTCCTCGTCCGAGATTCAGGCCATGGGGGGGACGAACCACCCCATTCTGAGCATCCTCGGCGTGATGAGCGCGAAGAACACGGCAGTCAACCTCATCATCCTGACCACCTTCTTGAGCTTCGTCCTCTACCGGCGTGGCAATCGGGTGCCTACGGTGTCCTGGGCTCCCATTGGCA
>CAZQTQ010000461.1:0-3910 GCA_964596025.1 uncultured Rickettsiales bacterium | reverse complement strand
GCGTTCACAAACAGGTTGAGGAAGACCTGCTGGAGTCGTCCGGGGGGGCACTGCACCTCCGGCAAGGCCTCATCCAACTCCAGGTGGATCCTTACCCCGGTGAAGCGGGGCTGCACCTCCACCAACTGCATGGCATTCCGCGCCACTTCAACAACCGATACGGCGGTGGCAAAGCCCTCTTCCGTCTCCGTGGTGCCCGTTGGGTGCGAGTAGTTGAGCAGATCCCGAATGATGACGTGAATGCGCTCCAGCTCGCTGCGGATCCGCTGCAATAGGTCGCTGTCGAGTGTCGTGTCTCGCTCGGACTGGGCGAGGAGTTCGATGAAACCGATGACCGAAGCAAGGGGGTTACCCACTTCGTGGGCCACCCCCGCCGCAAGACGACCGACAGTGGCCATCTTCTCGGCGAAGAGCAGGTCCTCGCGGGCCTGAGTCAGGTCGGCGTTGGTCATTCGAAGCTCGTCCATTTGGGCTTCATTTGCGGCCTTGTAGCTCTCCAGAGCCCCTGCCATCTCGTTGAACACTCTCCCAAGCTCGCCGAGTTCGTTGGCGGGGCCCGCCGGGATGCGGGCATCAAAGCGTCCCTGAGTGAGTTGCTTGGTTCCGCCCAC
Organism: uncultured Rickettsiales bacterium; assembly: GCA_964596025.1. Classification (GTDB taxonomy): domain Bacteria; phylum Myxococcota_A; class UBA796; order UBA9615; family UBA9615; genus CAZQTQ01. Next base: position 3,299 of record CAZQTQ010000461.1, on the reverse strand, counting down.
CAGGACGCTGAGTGGGGCGAGGATGCGGCGTTGCAAGAGGAAGTAGCCGAAGGCCCCGAGGATGATTGCGCTGAGCAAGACGGAGGCCAAGAGTACGGTGATGAGGCGCCGATCCGGAGGGCCCAGAACGGGGCTTCCGATGGGCATCACCACCCGGATTGCGCCGACTACGCGCCCCCGCGCCACCACTGGGGTCGAGGCGACTGCGTAGGAGGAGCTGAGGAGGAAATTGCTCCCCCGCTGCCACTCACCCCGCTCAGTGCGTCGTCCGGCCACTGCAGCACGTAAGTCGATGGCCTCGAGCAGCCAGGAGTCCAACCCCCCGTCCTCCAGGGGTCCGGGGCGGGTCCCAAGCTCAACGATCGGAGTCAGGGAGGGGGTGCAGAGGACGGCGAAGTAGGGCGACCCCTCCGGGATCCACGCCCCCTCCAACGCGTCGATGTAGGCCTGCCGATTTTCCGGACTCGGAGCCCCGTGCTGATCAGTAGCTAGTCCCACCCGCAGGGCTAAGCTTCGGCTCAGCTCAGCTGAAAGATCCATCCGGAGTTCAGTCTCTCGTCCCTGAACGACCTTCCAGAGAAGTACAGCGTTCAGTACCATCGCAAGCGCTACTAGCGCCGCAAGGCTGAGGACAACGTCACTCCATAGAGATGAAGGGGACCATCGGGCCATCCCCTAGAAGTATAGGCGGAGCCGGTACTCCAGGCGGACCGGCCGCCTGCGTCCAGGCGCTGCCCCGGGAACAGCGGGGCTCCTAGTTCGTGTACAGCTCGTCCAGGACAGGCTGATAGGTCTTGATGACGTTGCGGCGCTTGAGCTTCAGAGTGGGCGTCAGCATGTCGTTGTCCGTGCTGAACTCTTCGTGGATGAGCCGGAAGTTGCGTACCTTCTCGAATCCCTTGAAGACGTCCTGAGAGTAGCGCTCCAGCTCGGAGCTGAAGAGATTCTTCACATCGTTGTCGCCGGTCAGGTCGTCAAAGCCCGTGGTCTTTCCGTTCTTCGCTGCCCAGCCGGTCAGAGCGTCCATGTCGGGGACGATGACTGCGACGTTGTGAGGTCGGTTGTCGCCGTAGACAAGTACCTGATTGATAAAGCCGCTGAGCTTGAGCTGCTCCTCCAGCGGTGAGGGCACGACGTACTTTCCGTTCTCCAGCTTGTACTGCTCCTTGATTCGCCCGGTGATGTGGAGATAGCCGCGGTCGTCCAGCCAGCCGAGATCACCGGAACGGAAAGCCCCGTCGTCCCGTATGGCCCGCGCGGTCTCTGCGTCGAGGTTGTGGTAGCCCTGCATGACGTTCGGGCCCTTGATGAGAATTTCGCCCTCCTTGCCCATCGCGTTGCCCACGGCCTCGGTGTCAATGAGGATCTCGACGCCTGGGATGGCGCGACCGACTGTTCCAAGGCACTGATTCTCTGGGTAGTTCGCAGTTGCGATGGGCGAGGTCTCACTCAGGCCGTAGCGCTCGTAGACGGTGATGCCGACGTTGTCGATGAACTCGGCCACCTCCTTGCTGATAGCGGCTCCGCCGGAGAAGGCGTAGCGCAGCTTGCCGCCGAGGCGGGCCCGAACCTTCGAGAACACCAGCTTGTCGAAGAGGCTGTGCTTGAGGCCAAGGGTGAACGAGGTCTTCCCAGATGCGTCGAGGGAACGCTTCGCAGCGGCCGTGTCCATGGCCGCCTCGAAGAGGGTCCGGCGCAGAGCTGGCGCGTCAACCATGGCCTTGTTCAGCCGGTCGTAGATGCGATTGAAGATTCGGGGGACGGAGAAGAGGACGGTGGGCTGCACCTCGCTGAGATAGCCCAACAGATTGTCCACGTTGTCGCAGATGGCCATGGACATGCCAAAGCCCAGCCCGCAGTGCAGCTCGCAGGTCTGCCCAAAGGAATGGGCCCAGGGGAGGAAGCTAAGGGAGCGATCTTCTTCACTCATCGGGAAGAGGGCCTGGACCGCATTGACGTTGCTGGTGATGTTGCCGTGGCTGAGCTTCACCCCCTTGGGGTTGCCGGTCGTGCCAGAGGTGTAGATGTACCCGGCAAGGTCCGTGGGCTCTGGGTCCTGAACCGGTACGGGGTGGTCCTTCCCTTGTGCGCAGAGGGCCGCATAGCTGCCGGTCTCTTCAGCCGAGCCCTCGAAACACACGATGGCCTCGAGCCCTGAGATGCTGTCCAGCAGGGGGCGACAGCGGTCACGGATCGTCGTGTTCGCAACCAGCAAGATCCTTGCACTGCAGTCCCGTACGATGTACTCCCAGTCGCTGAAGTTCTGCTTCTCGTACATCGGCACGTAGCAGGCACCAAGCCCGTAGGTTGCGTAGGCTCCGACGGCCCACTCGACACGGTTGTTCGAGATGACGGCCACCCGGTCGCTCGTCTTCAAGCCGAGACTCGCTAGCCCTCCGCGGAACTGGTCGACCAGCACGCCAAACTCTCGGAAGCTCGTGTAGCTCCAGCTGCGTTCCCCGACCCGCGTGCCGAAGAGCTCTCCACTTCTCGCAGCTGAGAGTGCAGAGTTGGGCCAAATTCTTGAAGCCGTCGTCGGACGTCATCGAGGGTCTTCCTTTCGTGGGGGGATCCGCCCTGGCCGGGCGAGGCGGCGCACCCTACCAGAGGACTGCCAGACTATCCAGCCTCAATCACGGCGCTTGCCTCCAGTCGGACCGACACCGCAGCCCGCAGGGCGCTGAGCCCCGGAGCCGTCTGGAAATCTGGGCGCTGGGCAACCGCCCTTGCGTGGCGACGAGCCGAGTCCAAAAGCCCGAGAAAACGGGGACTCGTCGACAACCGAAAGGCTGGAGCTCCGGCCTGACGTGCACCGACCAGGTCCCCGGGACCCCGCAGGCGCAAGTCCTCCTCAGCGATGCGAAACCCGTCGTTGCATGCCTCCAGGATTGTCAGGCGTTCACTCAGGTCCCGATCAGTCAGCAAGAAGCAGGTCCCGTCTCTCTGGGAGCGCCCCACCCGACCCCTTAGCTGGTGGAGCTGGCTCAGGCCGAAGCGGTGGGCATCCTCGACCACCATGACGGTGGCCTCGGGTACGTCGACCCCGACCTCCACCACCGTCGTACTCACCAGCACCTGCAGATCACCGTCCCGAAAGCGCTCAATCGCACGATCCTTTGCCGCTGCATCCATACGCCCATGGAGGACGCCGAGGCGTATTCCACTCAGCCAATCGGCAGCAAGCTCCTGGGCCGTCTCCACCACTGCGCGACCTTCGCCGGGGCCTTCTATCCTGGGACACACCACGTAGATGCGCCCTCCTGCCTCTGCTGCTGCCCGCACCTTGGTGTAGGCCTCAA
>CAZQTQ010000460.1:0-3925 GCA_964596025.1 uncultured Rickettsiales bacterium | reverse complement strand
CACGTCCCGTAGGGCCTCCCAACAGGCTGCGTCGGAGATCGAGGGATCAAGAAGGCAGAGATTGTCCCGAACGGAGCCCCCAAAGAGGAAGGGATCTTGGAGGACCACGCCGACCGAGCGCCGCAGTGCCGTCTTGTTCCAGTGCCGGACGTCGGACCCGTCCAGAGAGACGGTCCCCGAAGTGCACTCATAGAGCCGGTTGATGAGCCGCAACGCCGTGGTCTTCCCGGCACCGGTTGGCCCAACTATCGCCATCGACTCACCCGGTTCGACGTGGAACGACAGGCCGCGTAGGACCGGCTCAGCGGGGTCGTAGGAGAAGTGAACGTCGGCAAAGTCGATCCGTCCCCGGACCTCCTCCGGAGGCTGGGCCCCCTCGGCCTCCGGGAGCGCCTCGTCGATGTCGAGAAGATCAAAGACCCGCTCGGCCGAAGCGAGTCCAGACTGGAGCGTCGCGACCTTCTGGCTGAGGTCCCGAACTGGAACAAAGAAGCGCGCGACGTAATCGAGAAAGGCCACCAGAGCACCGAGGCTCAGTACTCCGTCGGCAATGGGCTGGACGGCGTAGGCCAACAGCACAGCAACCGCGAGGTGTCCCATCATGTCGACGAAGGCAAACAGCGTCGCATCGAGTCGGATCCCGCGGAAATGCTCGGCCATCAGGTGGCTGTTGTGCCCCTCGAATTCCCGCTGCGCCCGCTCTTCCTGGGCAAAGAGCTGGATGATCCGGATTCCAGAGATCTGCTCGGCAAGGATGCTGTTCAGCTCGGCCACACGGCGACGGATCCCGCGGTAAGCCGAGCGAAGGCGAATCTGAAACCACCACGACACGCCGACCAGGGGCGGTAGGAGAACAAAGGTAACGACCGCCAGGCGCCAGTTGAGGGCGAGCAGTGCGAAGCAGATCCCCGCAAGCAGAACGACATCTCCGACTAAGGTCAGGAACCCAGCAGCGAACATCTCACCGATGCCCTCCACGTCGCTAGTGCAGCGCGTCAAGAGCGTTCCAGCAGGGCGATCTTGGAAGAAGCGGTCCTTCCGCCCCAGGATGTGCCGGTGCACCGCCAACCGCAGATCGTGGACGATGCCTTGGCCGGCGATATGACTCTGGTAGCTCTGAACAAACTGGGCCAGGTACTGGAAGGAGAGGACTCCAAAAAAGGCCACTGCGATAGGGATGAGCCCCGCACGCTGCCCTTCGGCGATCGGTCCGTCGATTGCAAGCTTGATGATCCAGGGTTGGAGGAGCTGCAGGCCCGAGATCAGCGGGAGGAGGACCAGAGAAACCCCGAGGGCCCGGCGGTGACCCCAAGCGACTGTCCCGACCCGCCGCAACAGCAGACGGTCGCCCCATCGAACGTTCTCGGCGCCGGTCACTCGGGTACCGGGCGTTCTCACGAAGCCTCTCCCAGGTCCCGGTTCAGGGCCTGCCGCCGGTAGAGCCGCGCATACCAACCGCCACGCTCAAGCAGCTCCTGGTGGCCGCCGTTCTCGGTAAGGCGGCCGTCCTCCAGCACGAGGATGCGGTCGACATCTTCGAAGCCGAGGACGCGGTGGCTGACAAAGAGTGCCGTTGCCTTCCCCCCCCGTTCGCGCAGGTTTCTCCGCAAGGTCCGGGCGGTGTCGGCATCGACCGAAGACAGGCAGTCGTCAAAAACCCACACCGCCGGCTCGAGCACCGCCGCGCGGGCGATCGTCAGCCGCTGGCGCTGGCCACCCGACACCGTGATCCCCCGCTCCCCTACCACCGTGTCCAGACCGCCCGGAAAGCGTCGGACTTCCTCGCTCATCTGCGCCATGGCGACGGCGCGCTCTACAACGTCCCGATCAGAGTGCTCCAAACCAAAGGCAACGTTCTCGGCGACGCTCATGCCAAAGAGGAAGGGATCCTGCGGCACAAAGGCGAGCTGTCGGCGCAACGCAGCCAAGGGAAAGGCCTGGATGTCGTGACCGTCCAGGAAGATCGTTTCCGGCTCGAGGGCCGCGAGGTGGGGGAGCAGGGAGACCAGGGTCGTCTTCCCTGCGCCAGAGGGTCCGACGAGGAGTACGTGTTCTCCAGAAGCGATCGAAAGAGACACGTCCCGAAGGACCGGCCTCTCCTCTTCCGCGCCGGGGTGGTGGTAGCTCAGACCACGGATTTCGATGCCCCCACGCAGAGGCGGTGGCGGGACCTCGTTGGCCGGAGGGCCCAACACTTCGGCCTTCTCGTCGAGGATCTCGCACAAGCGATCCATCGAGGCTCGTCCCCGCTGCCACATGCTGATCAGCCAGCCCAAGGCCACAGTCGGCCACAGGAGCATCGCGAGGTAAGCCAAGAGCGCGACGAGGTCCCCCAGCGAGATGGCCCCGCTCACCACATCGGCGCCCCCAAAGCCCAGGAGAACCAGCGTGCCGACGCCCCCCATGCCGGCAAGGATCGGCAGCATTACCGCACGGTAGAGCACCCACTTCAGGTAGTGGTCGCGGTAGCGGGCCGACACCAGCTCAAAGCGCTCTTGACGCCCCTCCTCTCGGGCATAGGACTTGACCACGCGGATGCCCGCTAGGGTCTCGTTGACATAGTCGGTCAGCAACCCCAGCGAGGCTTGGGCGGCCAGGGCGCTGCGGTAGATGCGGGGGCCCACCACCCGACTCAAGCCGAAGATCAACAGCAGGGGGCTCAAGGCGAAGACGGTCAGACGGGGGCTCAAGAAAAACATCGGCACGATGGCCGTGACGTACACGATGACGGTGTTGGCGAGGTTCAGGACGCCGGGGCCTCCCAGCAGTCGGATCTGGGTAATGTCGTGGGTCGTACGGGAGAGAAGGTCCCCTACCGCGGTACGGCCAAAGAAGCGTGGACCAAGGGTTTGTAGGTGCGCGAAGAGGTCGTTTCGGATGCGCAACTCGGCCCGGCGCCCAGCGTTGAAGATGAGGAGGCGGGAGCCAACCCGGAAGAGCGCCATGACCCCCGCAAGCGCGGCGATCGCCCAGGAAATGCGCAGAAGGCCGCCACGTAAGGTCTCGTCCAGGAACCACGGCTGCAGGGCGATAGGCAAGACTGCGAGGGGCTCTCGGCCCTCAAACAGGTCAAAGGCCAGCTTGGTTAGGTAGGGAATGCTAGCCAGGCAGAGGTTCGTCGCCACCAGACAGAGGACCCCAATGACGTAGTGGAGTCTCTCGGCTCCCAGGTACCAACCCAGTCGTTCGGTGCTACTCGGGACTTTGGCGGGATCGACCACAGCGCAATCTATAGCCCAGCCGCTGCTATCCTGCCGCGGTGCCGAAACAGAACCTTCCGGACACCTTCCACCGGCCTCTCGCCGAACGCATGCGGCCGCAGTCTCTGGAGGAGCTCGTCGGTCAAGAGCACCTTCTAGGAGAGGGGCGGCCCTTGCGCCGCCTCATCGACTCTGACCGCCTGACCTCCATGATCCTCTGGGGACCTCCGGGCTCCGGCAAGACCACCCTAGCCCGACTCCTAGCCGAGCTTAGTTCGGCCCACTTCACGCCGTTCTCTGCCGTCCTGGACGGGGTCAAGGATCTCCGTGCGCGGGTTGCCGAAGCCCAGGAGCGGAGGCAGCAGAACCCCGCGAGTCGAACCTTGCTCTTCGTGGACGAGATCCACCGATTCAACAAGGCCCAACAGGACGCCTTTCTGCCGCACGTGGAGTCCGGCCTGGTGACCCTGGTCGGCGCGACCACCGAGAACCCATCCTTCCACGTCATTGGCCCACTGATGAGCCGCTGTGCTCTGCATCTGCTCAAGCCATTGGAGGTCAGCCAGCTGAAAGACCTCATGCTCCGGGCGCTGTCCGACGACGAGCGGGGACTCGGCACCCTGAGTCTCCGCCTCAGCGACGAGGCGCTCAGCCGTCTCGTCCTCAGTACTGCGGGCGACGCACGGCGCGCCCTGGGCGCCCTGGAGCGGGTCGCACTCCACTTC
>CAZQTQ010000459.1:0-3943 GCA_964596025.1 uncultured Rickettsiales bacterium | reverse complement strand
TCGACGTCGCGACAGTCATCGTTGCCGGACGCGTTCAGGGCAACGTACACGCCCGCCACCGCTGCGATCTGCGTGCACCAGGCGAGGTCGTTGGCAACATCACCTCGCCTGTGGTCACCATGGAAGAGGGCGTCCTCTTTGACGGTGAGATGCGGATGCGGACGGCCCTCGAGGAGAGCCTGCGCGCGACCTCGATCCAGTCGCCCTCGACGCGCTCGACGATCGAGGGAACGGCGCCCTTTGAGGGGACCGATGCGACGCTGCCTCCGACCGAGAACTCTCTGTGGCGGGACGCGCCCGGGGCTCCGGATCCTTCGGATCTGATGGAGCCTGTGCCCTAGGATTGGGGGAGCCCATACTGGGGCTCTGGGCGAGCGGGCCTTGCTGAGTAAGCGGTTCAGTGGCTGCCTCGCTGGCAAGGACAGCGCGGTCTGACGCGCCTCCTGCCCAGATGCTGTGGTAGTAAAAGGCGCTGGAGGCTCTTCGCTCTGTCGGAAACACCCGAGACGGCTCTCTCTGTAGTGCGGGAAACGCACGGTCCGCTCGAGAGGACCGTGGAGAGCATTCTTCGCATCTCGGAGTTGCTACGCCTGCCATTTACCAACACGAACCTTGAGTCGATTCTCCGCTCCGCCCGTCGGGCGGCAGGGCAGCAGGACTACGGTAGCGAGCGAATCCTCGAGCCCCTGAACCAGCTCCTCTCTGGCATTGTCGGTGATCCGTCCCTCGGCCCTTTCGCGCGCTTCTATTGGCGCAGTCTGGTGCGTCGCGCCCTCATCAATCGCCTGAACATCGAGGCCTATTTTCGGCGCCACGGCGATTGCGGTGCTCTCAACCTCCAGCGCCCGATCTTCGTCGTCGGCTTTCCGCGTACAGGGACGACCCTGCTTCACAACCTGCTCTCGCAGGAGCCGGGACGTCGCGCCTTCCAGTTCTGGGAGTTGACTCGGCCCGCGCCCCATCGCCAAGGGGGCGAAAAGGACCGCCGCCGGCGCTACGACCTCTGTGAAAGGGACCTCTATTGGGCCTACAAGGCTGCGCCGGAGATGGTCGAGTTGCACGAGATCCGCTCGGACCGGGTCGAGGAGTGCTGGCCCCTGATGGTGAACAACTTCTCGGTGCTGAATTTCGACCTCGCTGGGGGCCGCCGCGCATTCGGAGACTGGTTGCTCGAGGCGGACCTAGGTTGGGCTTACCGGGAGTATCGACGCAATCTCCAGGTCCTTCTCCACCAGGACGGGGAGGGGCGGGCAGGCCAGATCGTGATGAAGTGCCCAGAGCACCTCTGGTTCTTGGACTCGCTCCTCGAGGTCTTTCCCGACGCCTGTGTTGTGTGGACTCATCGGGAGCCCACCTCCTGCATCGCGTCCTACTGCAGCATGGTTTCCATCAACTTGCGCACGGTCTACGGCAGCTACGACAACCATGAGGTCGGCGCCCACATCACCAAGCGATTCCACCAGGGTGTGAGTCGGGCGATGGCGGTCCGCGACCGCGTGGGTGATTCTAGCTTCCTGGACGTTAATTTCCTGGATCTGGTCGGCGACCCGCTGGCAGCGGTGGCGCGTATCGAGAGTCACTTTGGGCTGGAGCAGACGGGCCCGGGCAGAGAGGCCATGGACACTTGGATGAAGGCGAAGCGTGGAGACCACCGGGGTGCCCACCGCTACAGCGCGGCTCGCTACGGCTTGGAGCGGGAGCCCATCTTGGAACTCTTCGCTCCCTATATGCAGCGCTTCGGCATCGAGGCGCCCCCCCCTTAGAGAGGGCGGGAAGCGCTCCACGTCGCCCACCTCTGGACCTGGCCGGGCAACGAGTTGCTTGACTTCCCCCAAAGGGCGGCCTATTTTTCGCCGCTGCTCGACCCTTCGAGGACAAAAAGATGCGTGAAAAGATCAAGCTCGTTTCGACTGCCGGAACCGGACACTTCTACACGACGACCAAGAACCGGAAGACGACGAATCAGAAGTTGTCCTTCAAGAAGTATGACCCCAAGGCACGCAAGCACGTGCTCTACAAAGAATCGAAGATGAAGTAGACCGGTTTCGGTCTACTGGGAGTTCCCCATGGCGAAGTGCAAATTTACGGGCAAGAGGCCGCTGGCTGGCAACCGCGTCTCCCACTCCCACCGGAAGACGAAGCACTGGCAGAAGCCCAACGTGCAGAGTAAGCGCATTTGGGACGAGGAAGAGGGCAAGTGGGTTCGCCTGCGCGTCAGCACCTCGGCTCTGCGGACCATCAGCAAGAAGGGGCTGCGCGCTGCGGCTCAGGACGCGGGCGTAAAGCTCTAGTTCGAAGTGGGCCGCCGGCCCTCAGTTGCGAGTGATGATTTCGAGATCGGACCGGGAAACGGCTGTCGGGCTCTAGCCAGGGGCAAGATCTAGGAAGCCCGCTCTCATGCCGACAGTTGCCGAATAGCCCGCCCAAGGCGGGCTTTGTTCGTTCTGGAGCCCCGCAGCCGATCAGTCCGTACGGCTGGTTGTGGCTATTTCGGGTTGAAGCGGAACTCCGCCCGCTCCAGTCCGCCTTTCTGGAGCTGGATGTCGAGCTCCTGCGTTCCGAGGGTCTCGTGCCAGGCCAGGACCGTGTAGGAGCCAGGCGGTACGCCCTCGAATCGAAAGGAGCCGTCGGGGCCAGTCACCGCCATGTGGGGGTGCCGTTGGACCCCGATATAGCCGCCCATCCACGGGTGCACGTCGCACTTGAGCCGTACCATGACCTCGGGCTTCTTGAAGGTTCTGGTCGCGCGCATGTCCTTGCTGGGCATACTGAAATTTAGCGATCGGTTGGCCTTGCCGACAGCGTGGACGTTGTGGTTGGTGGCGTCACTGTTGATGAAGGTCACGTCCTGCCCCACCCTGGCCGCGGTGACGCGGGGGACGTAGACACAACCCTGCTGATCGATCTCGACGGCCCCCTCTGCCGCCGGGAAATCGAAGCGCTCAAGTCCTGTCTTGATGGTCACGAAGGCGTTCGCGAGGAAGCCGTCTGTGGCGAGCAACCGGTCGTAGTACGCGGGGGCGCTATGACGGGTTGCACATGCAGTGACTCGCGCCATCTTGATCTTGACTCTTTCGGGAACCTCGCCCGAGAAGCGGACGACCCCCTCAACGGTTCCGACAGTCTTCGGGTCAACCGGGGCGCGTTGGATGGCCGCCGCGCCCTCCGCCGCGTCGTCCTCTCGATCGGAAGGGCAACCGGTGGTCCAAAGGAGCCCCAGCGCGAGAGGCACCCCGAGCCAGAGCACTCTTGTTGTCCCGAGAACGAGGCGGGCCCGACGAGAGGTGGCCTGTGCCATTCCCTTCCGCCGGGCCCGGGGTTCTGGTCGAGGCCTGGTCAATACTGAGCCGGGGCCTCACCCTTGCTGTGCTTGTAGATCATGTTGCAGACCCACCAGGACACGGCGATGAGAACTGCCAGCAGGATCCAGCCCTGGCCATCTCCAAAGCCCAAGATCAGGGGGTAGTGGTTGCTGACCATGATGAAGATAAGCGGCACCGACATGTAGGTGTTGTGCTTGGAGCGGAGCCCCGCCAGCGCCTTCAGGTCGCTGTCGGGTGCCTCGCCGGCCTTGATGGCGGCGATGATCTTGCGCTGAGCTGGCCAGATCCTCATCCACACGTTCATGGCCATGGCGGTCCCGAACAGGGCCCCCACATGGATGAACAGGGCTCGTGGGGCGAGGCCGAGGCCAAGGTGCATCCCGGCCATGGCGCCTACCAGCAGTACGAAGCTGACACCGACACCGACCGTCTGGTTCTTTGCGAGGCCGCTCTTCCAAAGCAGGTCGTAGACCAACGGACCGACCACGATTGCCAGAAGGAAGGACATGCCGAGTCCTGCGCCGTTGCCACTGTTTGGCGCACCTTCGAACATGAGGTCCTGCATGTAGTAGACGATACCGAGCAGGCCGATGCCCGTGATCCAGGTAAACGCGGCCCCC
>CAZQTQ010000458.1:0-3950 GCA_964596025.1 uncultured Rickettsiales bacterium | reverse complement strand
CCCTCATGGGGAACGTCAGGCCGTCTACGGTGTAGAGGACCCTGTGCATGGTGCGGCCTTCGACGTCGGCGGGGTCCACAAAGAAGCGGTAGCCGATGCGGAAGGCGTTGTGCCGGACGTCGATGCCGACGTCGATGCCGGCCCTGACGCTCTGCACTTGATCTAGCTGCTGGGCGGTCGACCAAGTGCATGAGCCGGCTTGGGGGCAATCCGCGACCAGCTGTTCGTCTTGGTGTTGGAAGGTGTGCCAACCGATTCGGAAGCCAAGGGTAGGTACGAGGTAGTCGCGATTTCCTTCCCCGAAGGTGGGGATGCGGTAGCCCAGGTTCAGGCCGGCCTGGAGAGCCCACCAGAAGTCTTCGGGGCGTTCCTCGGGCTCGGTCGTGGCAGCGCGACCGCCGAGGTCGGTCTCGAACCACGGCTCGACGCGAAGCGAATCGAAGAAGACGGCCCGAAAACCGACGAGGTAGCCGCCCGCGAAGTGGGCAGGGCGGTTGTGGGTTGCCAGGGCGAAGCCGCCCCACGACTGGAAGTGGTGGGGGCGCTTGTAGGGTCGGTCGAGGCCTTCGGATGCGAGTAGCTCGCTGATCGCGCCTGTCGAGACGGCGAGGGACCGGCCGCCGCCGTCGGGGAGAGCGGTTCGGACCAGTCCGACCACCTTGCCCTCGGCGTCGAACAGCGGGGCTCCCTTGTCGCCCCGCCCGGGCACCCGGTCGATGAGGAAGTCGAAGCGCCGGGTCTCGTCCTCGCTGTCTTCAGCCGGGAGGACAGCCGAGACCTGGGTCGTGACCGAGCTGAACGATGTCAGCGCAAGGACCTCCTCCTCGTAGGGTGGGAGACCAACGGAGCCGCCGTGGCCGATGAGCGTGAGCGCCTCGGCGAGCCGGGGGGCCGAGGTCCTGAGGATGGCTGCGTGCTCAGGCGGGGCTGGCTCGTCCAGCTCCACCAGCGCCAAACCGTGGATCTTGTCGACCGATGAGATCTCGCCGAGGGTGGTGTGGCCGCTGCCTAAGGTGATCTTGACGACGTATCCGAGGCGAACTCGCTCGAAGAGAGCCACCACCTCATGGCCATCCCCGACCAGGAGGCCGGCACCGACCCGTCCTCCGCAGACGATGCGGGCCACCGCGGCCTCTGGGCCTAGAGCTGGCTGCGCGGCCGCCTCGGCCACCGGCTGGGGTGCAGGTGCCAGCGGAGGCTCGGCCTCCGCTTCCGCCTCCGCCTCCGCTTCCGCCTCCGCCTCCGCCTCCGCCTCCGCCTCAGTCTCAGCTTCCGCCTCCGCCTCCGCCTCTGCTTCGGTCTCTGTCGTTGCCGCCTCGTCCGCCTCCTCTGCGCCAACGGCGGGGAGGGGAGCCAGGGCTACGAACGCAGCCAGAATGCGGGCCGGCCAGTGTCCCTGCATCACTGCTTTAATTCCACTCGAATCGGCCGGTGGAAGGTGTCGAGTTCGATCTTGTCCATGTCGATCTTCATTGTGCCGCCGGTCACTTTGACTTCGCCGCGGATCCGCACCTCATTGGTGATCTCCGTGCGGACTGGGCTGTCGGCCACTGCGGGGGTGGGGGCGAAGATGGGGAGGACGAGGTCGAGCCACAGGGCGGTGGCAATGGCGGCCAACAAGAGCCGAGTGGTGCGGTCGGTGGTCATGGTGGGACTCTCCAGGTGCGGGTGGGCGAGCCCATGATAAGCGTCCTGAGGACGAGCCCGCTATTCTGAGGACGTGGAGCACCGCGTACTTCTTCGATTTGCCGTCGGCTACCACGCGGTCTTGGGGGCGACCCTGCTGCTCCTTCCCTACGATGTTCTCTCGTCCCTGGGCTTGGAGCAGCCCCCCTACTGGCTGCCCTACATCGCCGCGAGCATGGGACCGATTGCTGCCGCCTGTTTGCTGGAGTGGGCCTACCGGGACGAGTCACTTCGCCGGGGGCTTGTCGCGGCAGTCGTAGTCGGAAACGGCTTCGCGGCTGCTGCTGTGATCCTGGACGTGACGGCCGAGGGGCTGGCGTGGACTTTGTACGGGCCCGGCGTGGCTGCGGTGCTTTGGGCCTATTTGCTCTGGGACGTGGTCTCCCCGCGTCCGCAGCCGTCGTCCGTTGAGGAGCCTCCGAAGGAGCCAGGCCCAGAGCCTCTCGCTCCCGTCGAACCCCGGGAACCTGCCGAGGGGGCGGCTGCGGGCAGCGACGAGTGACCAGGGCTGCTCTCTCGACCATCGCCCTGGACTGCATGGGCGGGGACCTCGGGCCTGCGGCGGTGGTGGAAGGGGCGGCCTGGCTCTCTCTGGAGCGCGAGGACATTCACAGCGTTCTGGTGGGGCCCCAGGACGTCGTAGGCCCCCTGCTGGACAGCTTGCACTACGACCCCGCGCGGCTCGCTCTCCACCACGCGACGGACTGGGTCCGGCCGGAGACCAGGCCAGACCAGCAACTCGGCGAGGAAACGGCCAAGTCGATTGAAGAGGCCTGCGGGCTTGTTGCCCGGGGCGAGGCAGATGCGGTAGTGACCGCCGGGTCCACCGGCGGGGCCATCTTGGCTGCAGCCGAGTCCTTGGGGCGGATCTCCGGTGTGCGAAGGGCCGCCCTTGCGGCGGTCATCCCGACCGAGCGAAGCCACGGTCCGCGCGACGATCCCTTCGCCCTGCTCTTGGATGTCGGCGCGACCGTACAGGCCACGGCTGAGGACTTGATCGCCTTTGCGGTGATGGGTTCGGCTTATGCCGCGGTCGTCTCTGGGAATGAAGCCCCCAAGGTGGCCTTGCTCAGCAACGGGCAGGAGGCACACAAAGGTCCGCCGGCGGTAGTCGAGGCGCACCGACAGCTCCGCGAGCTCGACTTCCTCTCCTTTGTCGGCAACGTCGAAGGCCTCGACATCCCCCGGGGAACCGTCGATGTGATTGTCACCGACGGCTACTTGGGAAACGTCCTCGTCAAGGTGCTCGAGGGCATCGGCGAAGTGGTCGCTGATCTCGCCCGGGACGCCTACGCCCGCAAGTTTCTGTGGCGGTTGGGCCTGACGCTGCTGAGCTCAGGGGTGCGTGAAGTCGAGGCTCTGATCGACTGGGAGTCCTACGGCGGCGCGCCGATTCTGGGCTTTCGTCAGCCCATCATCAAGGCGCACGGCCGGAGCGGTCCGCGAGCCATCGCCAACGCCTGCCGGGTTGCGCACAAGGTCTGCCTATCGCCGATGGTGGGCGAGATTGAGGCGGCCATGGCCCGGCTGTCGCTTGCGGGGCAGGCCTCCGAGTCCGGCGGTAAGGGACGGGGCTGATGGGCCTGGCCGTTGGCTGTCGCTGGAGGCACGTCTACCGGTGGGATCTCGACAAGACCTACCTCGAGAGCCACTTCGAGACACTCAGTCGCCTGGTTCGTATCGCCATGGAGAGTCCGGAGGACAAGGTCAACGTGCCCGGTTCCGCCGCGCTCTTGCGGGAGCTCTGTCGGGAGCGGTTGGGGCTTCCTGAGTCGCGTGTGGCCATCGTCAGCGGTTCGCCGAGGCAGATGCGGGAGGTGCTGGAGCAGAAGCTGCGCTTGGACGGGATCCAGTGGCACGAGTTCCACCTCAAACCTCAGCTCGCCAACCTCCGCCGCGGTCGGTTCCGGGCGTTGCGGGAGCAGGTCGGATACAAGCTGCCGCTGCTGCTGCGGTCGCGGGTGGGAATTGAGGGGGCGGTTGGGGAGACCCTCTTTGGTGACGACGCCGAAGCCGATGCCTTCGTCTACTCCCTGTACGCCGACCTCATCTCGGGGAAGGTGGAGGAAGAGGAGATGATGTCCATCCTGAAGCGGGCCGGAGCCTACGGGGATGCCATCAAGGACTGCCGGCGCCTGTTGCCCAAGGTCCGGCGAGCCGATCCGGTAGAGCAGATCTTCATCCACCTCGACACGGGACGTCCGCCCGCGAGCTTCGACGCCTACGGGCCGCGGGTCGTCCCGATCTTCAACTACTTCCAGGCC
>CAZQTQ010000457.1:0-3951 GCA_964596025.1 uncultured Rickettsiales bacterium | reverse complement strand
GGGGGTGGGGCGCCTACTGCGCAAGCAAGTTTGCGGTGGAAGGACTAACGCAGGTTTGGGCCGATGAACTGGCTGCGTGGGGTATCGCAGTCCACGCGCTGAACCCGGGTGCCACGCGCACCAACATGCGGGCCCAAGCCAAGCCGGATGAGGATCCGACGACGCTGCCTACCCCCGAAGACCTCTTGCCTTCGTTCCGCTACCTGTGGGGCGAGGAACTCCGTGCCAGCGCAACGACGGGGCTGTCGATCGACAGCCGGGACTTCTTCCCTAGCTCGCCTTCTTCTTGAGCTTCACGGCTGAGGCCTCGATCTCGAACAAGGTCTCGGCCTTGCCGCTCTCGGGCGCTACGTCGGGCCGGTTGCTCTCCTCGGCGAAGTGCGCGGCCTCTTCGGCGGTGATTTCCATGGAGACGACCTTCCCGTGGATCTGAGCCCACTGGCCCTGACAGTCCTTGTCCACCGCGAATCCGTGGTTCTTGGTGCGAACCCGCATCTGGTTCTCGCCGTCAGAGATCACCAACCAGCAGCCAGCCTTCTGGCAGACATCGACCACAGTGCCCTCGACGGTCACCATCTGGTTGAGGTGGGAGGAAGGATCGAGGAGGAAGTCTTTGGCCTTGATGACATCGCCCGCCTCATAGGTGCTCCCGAAGGCTTTCCACTCACCGGTCGGGCTTGGTGCCTCAGCGACCTTTGCGCCTCCTGACTCTGTTCCCGCTGGCGCATCGGCAGCGGGAGTGGCTTCAGTGGCCGCTGTCGGGGCAGCTTCCTCAGTGGGGGGCGCGCTGGCTCCCTGGCAGGCGCTTAGGGCAAGCGTGGCGATGGAAAACAAGGCGATGGCCGGGTGACGAAGCATGATTGGACCCCTTGGGTTGCGGAGCCGCGAGGGCGGGCACCGATGGCCGAGTTGTACCAGAGTCAGCCCCCTTGCACCCAGCGAAAGGCGACTTGGACGCCAATTCCCACTTGCTCGCTCATGTATACGGGGGTGCCGGGGACTCCCGTGCTGCCGTCTGGACGGTCGACCCGCCCCTCGGCCTCCAGCTTGAGCAAGTGGGCCAAGACTTGACGTGCCGCGAGCGGGTGGAAGACGGGGGGGACCTCGGGATAGATCGCGGAGACCAGATCCAAGGGGAAGGCGGTGGAGTCCACAGCTTGCTTCAAGGCGCTGAGGATCTGCTCTTCACGCTGCTGGCGGTGGCTGATGTACTCCACCAGCTTGGCCTCGCCATCAATGATCGCCGGGCCGTGTGCAGGCACGATGGGCCCACAGCCCTGCTGCAGGAGGAGGCCCAAGGTTGTGAGGTAGTCGACCATGTCTCCTTCGGGTGGATCGATGACGATAGTCCCCTGGCCTGCGACCAAGTCTCCAGCGATGAGGATGTTGCCGGGCTGGATCCGGAAGGCGAGGTGGCCCCGGGCGTGGCCGGGGCTGTGCACCGTTTCGAGCTGGACCTCCCCCCAGTCCACCCGGTCGCCGTGGAAGAGGTCGTGGGTTACTGGGACCTTGCCCTCCAGGCGTGTCCGGGTGGCGGGGTGGGCGCAGATGGGCAGATCCAGGGCTGAAGAGAGTGCTGCCGCTCCCCCCACGTGGTCGGGGTGGTGGTGGGTGAGCCAGATGGCGCCGGGGCTTCCGGGCAAGGCCTCCAGGTAGGCGACGAGGCGCTCTTGTTCCTCGCGGTAGGGGCTGGCCGGGTCGATGACGATCCAGCCCTCGTCTCCCACGACCGAGCAGTTTGTGTGCGTCGCGGGCGGCAAGGTCGGGGTCTGAAGGGGAACGATGCGAACCGGACCGAGGGAAAAGGGCTCTGAGGGCCCGCTGTCGGGCAAGTGGATCTCGGTCACCCGGTTTCCAGTGGGCCCTTGTAGGCCTCCATCCCGTCAATCAGCGTGTAGACCTTTCGCCACCCCGAGTCCCGCAAGATCCGTGCTGCTGAGGGTGCCCTCAGGCCTTGGTCGCAGGCGACCACGATGGGGGTGTCGCGGGTCGGCAGCTCGTCGAGGCGCTGGATGAGGCTGTCGATTGGGACCGAAATCGCGCCGGGGATGTGGCCGGTCTCCCAGTCGATTTCCTCCCGGATGTCGAGGGTGCGGGTTGCTGGATCGTTGTCGTGCAACTTGCGGAGACCGTAAGCGGAGACCTCCGGTACGAGTCTTCGGCCCTTGCGTCCAGTGCCCTTGTAGCCGGTCTCGTTGGATCGCTCGACCATGCGCAAGACGGCATCCGGGTCCGGGCTGTCCTTCATCGAAAGCCGGACGATCCCCTTCTTGTCGATGACAAAAACGGCGCGGAAGGTGCGCGGCAAGCCGGGGCGCGCGGTGCGGTACGCCGTGGCCAGTTGCCGGTCGCTGTCGACCAGCAGGGGAAAGTCGACCCCGGCCTCTTCGGCGAACTCCCGGTGGGAGGCGGCTGAGCCGGGATTGACACCGAAAAGGAGGCAGCCCTCCTGGGCAAAGCGCTCCTTGCGGGCCGAGAAGGCCTGGAGCTGGGCTGTGCAGCCGGGGGTACGGTCCGAGGGGTAGAAGACCAATACGTAGTGGTGCTCTCCGGCGAGGTCGTCGGAGCTGATGCGGCCTCCGTCGTGTCCTTCGAGCGAAAACGACGGTGCTTCCGATCCGGCTCCGAGGAGGGAGGTGGGGCGTAGGAGGGCCAAGACAGCACGGCCTGCTTTGCGGCGAAGGGGCACGGCCGCAGTCTATCCGACTTCCCGCCGGATCTTCGGCTAGCCTGAGTCTGTGAGCGACGCTCCCGTCAAAGGCCCTTCTTCCGCGCCGCGGACCGCGCGACGCGTCTTTGGCCGCGCGGACCACAGTTTTTCCGACACCCTGCTCTCGCTCGCCGACCTAGCACCGACCTTTCCGCCATCGATCGTGGCCCACGGCCTGGAGCTGAGCCATCGTCTGAGGCAGGTGGTTGGGGACCAGCCGGTGGAGCCCACTCTCTGGGAAGAGCTTCTTGCGTTGCGACGGGGACCGGGGACTGACGCCTTCGTGCTCTCGCCCCTCCCCAGGCAGGCCAGGGCAGCGCGGGACCTGCTCTTGGACCGAGCGGTGGAGATTCGCGCTCTGGTGGACGCGGTGCGCAACCACCGCTTCCTCTACGGAGGACAGCCCCTGAACCGGGTGGTACGGCGGGATCGGCTGCGTACTCGACGGGTGATGATCTCCAGCGAGGTCGTCCCGGTCGTCGTGCGTCTTGGGGGGTGGTTTACCGTCCTATCGGTGGCCGACGAGCATCCGAGGGCGCTTCGGGAGCGGATCCTCGCCGCCTTGACCGACGATGCCCGTGAGCTGGGACGCCTGCGTCAGCGGCAGGTCGTCGCTCCCATCGTGGTTGCCTTGGACCCCTTTCCCTTGGGCGAGGCTCTGCACTTGCATCGACTGGGGCTGGAGGGTCCTTGGCTGTCGTGGTCCGAGACCGCTGGGGAGCGGACCCTCGGGGTGCTGTCCGCCCACCACCTCGTGCTGGAAGGGCCGGGCCTGGCGGGGCTGCGTGCCGACTTCCGTCAGCGCGTCCGGGCCTTTCGACTGGCCTTGGGCTTGGATGCCGCCGAGGACGATGCCTGGGAGTTTGAGCACTTCTCCGAAAAGGACGCCTTTCCTTTCGAGCCCTTTGGGAGCTCAGTCGGCGACATGCGCCAGGCGCTCGAGCGCTGGGCCGCGGCTACTGAGTCGGTCTCGGGCCCCGCACCGGCGGGAGAGGGAATGTCGATGCAGCCCGACGGTAGGGGCGTCGAGCACCGGCACACCTTTGCCCACGAACGGGGCTGGCGGGTGGAGGAGTCTCAGCCCTCAGTCTCCGAGCCGGGGCCTGCGCTGGCGAGCCTTCCCTTGCCGCTGCGCCAGTTGTTGGCTTCGCCGCCGAGTGCGTGGACGGGCTGGGGCTACCGGCGGCTCGCCACGCCCACCGTCTCCGTGCGCTTTGCCACGATCCACCGGGGCGCCTTCT
>CAZQTQ010000456.1:0-3957 GCA_964596025.1 uncultured Rickettsiales bacterium | reverse complement strand
TTCGCCGTAGTTCTCGTCGCCAAAGACGACCCAGCCCTTGCCCTGGGCCTTGTAGCTCCGCGCCACCTCCGGGAAGGACTTGGTCTCGCCATCGGTCAGGTCCTTGCCCTGGCCCGGGGTGCCGGTAAAGGCATTGACTGCGCCCAAGAACATGTTGTCGGAGATGTTGTCGAGGTGACCACGGAACTTCAGCCAGGGGCCGGCTTGGCTGATGTGGTCGGTCGTGCACTTGCCCTGGGCCCGCAGGAGTACCAGCAGGTCGGAGGGGTCGGTCCCATTCCAGGCGGCAAAGGGCGTGAGCAGCTGCAGCCGCTTACTCTCGGGGTTCACCGCAACCTGGACTGCGCTCCCTTCGGCCGCGGGGGCCACGTAGCCGTCTAGGCGGGTCTCGAAGCCACCGGCCGGGAGCTCTTCGCCTTCAGGCTCGTCCAGGCGAATGCCGTCAATCGTGTCCCGGGTGGGGTCAAAGTCCAGCCGACCCGAGAGCGCTATCGCCGTCACCAGCTCGGGCGATCCGATGAAGCCCAGCGTGTCCGGGCTTCCGTCGTTCCGCTTCTTGAAGTTGCGGTTAAAGGACGTGACGATGCTGTTCTTGACGCCCGGCTGAAGATCGTCTCGCCTCCACTGACCGATGCAGGGGCCGCAGGCATTGGCGAGCACTGTGGCACCGATGGACTCCAGGTCGGCCATCTGTCCGTCACGCTCGATCGTCGCCTGCACGG
Organism: uncultured Rickettsiales bacterium; assembly: GCA_964596025.1. GTDB lineage: Bacteria > Myxococcota_A > UBA796 > UBA9615 > UBA9615 > CAZQTQ01. The sequence continues at coordinate 3,235 of CAZQTQ010000456.1, read as the reverse complement.
TGTCGCTTCCCGGCGTGACCCAGAAGGGGATCTTCGCCTTGAGCCCCTTGGCCGCAGCCTGCCGCGCGAGATGAGCCGCTCGATCGATGTCCTCATACGAAGAGTTCGTGCAGGAACCAATCAGCGCGTTGGTGACTTGGACGGGGTAACCCTCGCGCTGCGCCTCGTCCCGCATGGCGGAGATCGGGCGGGCGAGATCGGGGGTGTGGGGACCGACCAGATGGGGCGTCAGCGTGTCCAGATCAAGCTCTATGACGCGGTCGTAGTACTCCTCCGGGTTGGCCTCGACCTCAGGGTCGGCCTGCAGCTGCCCGAGGTGCGACTCGGCCAGCCTCGCCACCGCCTCCCGGCCCGTAGCCCGCAGGTAGGCCGCCATCTTGTCGTCGAAGGGGAAGGTGGAGGTCGTTGCCCCATGTTCAGCCCCCATGTTCGCGATCGTGGCCTTACCGGTGCAGCTGATGGTGCGCGCCCCCGGTCCGAAGTACTCGACGATGGCGTTCGTGCCGCCCTTGACCGTCAGGATGTCGCAGACCTTGAGGATTACATCCTTGGCCGAAGTCCAGCCACTGAGCCGACCGGTGAGCTTCACACCAATCAGCCTGGGGGCCTTGACCTCCCAAGGCAGCCCCACCATCACGTCGACGGCGTCCGCACCACCGACACCTACAGCGATCATCCCCAAGCCGCCGGCGTTGACAGTGTGCGAGTCGGTACCCAGCATCATCCCACCGGGAAAGGCGTAGTTCTCGAGTACGACCTGGTGAATGATCCCGCTGCCCGGCTTCCAGAAGCCGATCCCGTACTTCTGACTGACCGAGGCCAGGAAGTCGTAGACCTCTTCGTTGGTGCCGATGGCGTTGAGCAAGTCGGTCTTGGCCCCGACCCGCGCTTGAATGAGGTGGTCGCAGTGGACCGTAGACGGCACGGCCACCCGGTCCTTGCCCGCCATCATGAACTGCAGGAGGGCCATCTGCGCCGTAGCGTCCTGCATGGCCACCCGGTCGGGCCGCAGGAGGAGGAAGTCTTCACCGCGAGCCCAACCCACGTCGCCGGGGTCGTCGAGGTGGGAGATGAGGATCTTCTCGGCCAGCGCCAGTGGCCGCCCGAGGACGGCCCGCGCCGCATCGATGCGTGCACCGAGGTTTGCGTAGACGGACTGGATGAGATCGAGGTCCTGCACGTACTCTCCTGGCTGAGTGGTCTGGGGGCTGTATATAGGCCGAATGGCTCGATTTTTCCAGCGCCGCGTCCAGCGGCTATTCTTGTGTTCGGAGGACACATGAATCGATCGACTCCGCCGTCTCGAACCTGGCAACTCGCCTTGTCGTTTCTCTGCCTGGGTCTCCTTACGTCCAGCTGCGGCCAATACGGGGGACTGAGCGATGACGACAGTGCCGGCGACGACGACATCAGCGGCGACGACGACACCAGCGGCGACGACGACACCAGCGGCGACGACGACACCAGCGGCGACGACGACAGCAGCGGGGACGACGACGCAAGCGGTGACGACGACTCAGCGGCTGGCGACGACGACAGCGCTAAGAACCCCGTCGATGAGGACGGCGACGGAGCGACGAGTAGCATCGACTGCGACGATGAGGACCCAACGGTGTACCCCTCGGCAGAGGAACTCTGCGACGAGTTCGACTCCAACTGCAATGGCTCACTCGTTGACGGTTTCGACGATCAGGACGGGGACGGAACCCCCGACTGCGTAGACGAAGACGACGACGGCGACTTCTACGGCGACGACGTCGACTGCGCTCCCCTTGACGCGACGATCTACCCCTTGGCCGACGAGCTGTGCTCCGACGGCATCGACAACGACTGCGACGGCGCGACCGACGAAGGCGACGCGACCGACGCCAGCCTCTGGTACGCCGACCTCGACGGCGACGGAGCGGCCGGGGCGCTGGTGTCAGTGATGGCCTGCACGGCCCCCGACGGCTACTACGACACCGCCACCGACTGCGACGACTTGAACGCCGAGACGTATCCGGGCGCAGTCGAAGCTTGTGACGGCATCGACAACGACTGCGACACCACAACCGAGGCAACTGGTGGCGAGGCCGACGTCGACAACGACGCGAGCCCCGCCTGCGCGGACTGCAACGACAACGAGGCCCTAGAGGCACCAGGCGAGATCGAGATCTGCGACGACTTGGACAACGACTGCGACGGAACGACCGACGAGGGTGATGCCACCGACGCCGACACCTGGTACCTCGACTTAGACGGTGACAGCTTCGGAAACCCCGCACTCTCGGTGACGGCCTGCTCTCAACCGACTGGAGCCGTGACCAACGCCGACGACTGCGCCGATCTGGACGGCGAGAGCTACCCCGGCGCCGACGAGCTCTGCGACGGAATCGATAACGACTGCGACACCGCGACTGAGGCCACAGGCGGCGAAGGCGACGCCGATTTCGACGGCTCGCCCACCTGCGAGGACTGCAACGACACCGACAGCTCCATCAGCGCGCCGCTCTACTGGTACCCCGACAGCGACCAAGACAGCTACGGCGCCGCCACCACACCCCTCCAGGCCTGCACCGCACCCACTGGCTACGTCGACAACTTCGGCGACTGCGACGACGGGGATGCCGACGAGTTCCCGGGCCAAATTTGGTACGACGACAGCGACAACGACGACTACGGCGACCCCAACACGTCGACTGCGGAGTGCCAACAGCCCACAGACTACGTCCTCGACAACACAGACTGTGGCCCCGGCGACGACACCATCTACCCCGGCGCTGCCGAGACCTGCGACGGCATCGACTCAGACTGTGTCTACGACGCCGACGAAGAGGACATTGACGGCGACACCTACCGCCCCTGCGACGACCCCGGAGACTGCAACGACAACGACAGCAGCCTCACGCCCGCCCCGGGTGGCGGCTGCGCCATGGGCGACTCCTGCCAGCAGATCTACGACGCGGGCAACGTAAGCTCTGATGTCTACACCATCGACTCCGACGGAGCAGGCGGCGAAGACGCCTACGACGTCTACTGCGAGATGGCGACCGGCGGCGGCGGCTGGACCCTCTTGCTCATGGCCGACGGCAGCTCCACCTACTGGGGCAACAGCAGCACCAACTGGTCGTCCGAGGGCACCGACACAACCGCTCCGACCGCGCTGGAGAACAGCGACCACCACTCGGTCGCCTACAGCGAGCTGGCCACCGACGAAATTCGGCTCTGCTACCAGAGTACGAGCGCCTGCTCCGTC
>CAZQTQ010000455.1:0-3962 GCA_964596025.1 uncultured Rickettsiales bacterium | reverse complement strand
CTTCATCATCTTCGTCGAAAGCTCTGATACCGACGTCAGCAATACCCTCATGGGCGCGGTGATGAACGGCTTCCACCAAGAGACGACGCTGTACTACCGCCCCGTCCCCTACGAGCTGAACGGCCGCATCTTCGACTCGACCGGCCGTTCGATGGACCTTGATGGCACCACCTATGTGCGGCATCCGGAGGAGATATCGCCGGAGGGAGCGAACAAGAAGATCGTGATGGAGCGGGCTTCGATCGCCTTGGTGGACGATCTCGCCTTTGGTGACGCCTGCCTTCTCCTCAAGGGATTTGAGCGCAAGGTTCGGCCGTACTTGACCTACCGCGTGTTCGCCAAGATCGACCAGCCCCTGGTACTCCGGCCGCGTGCTGGCCGCGTCGGGATGAGTCTCTTCGACACCGACAACCAATGAGCAAGAAAAAGGCCGCGGAGGAGGAGGCCGTCCTCGTCGCGGGCGGGGACACCTCAGATGGCGGCGCGTCGTTCGCGCGCCTGCGCCGGAGGCTTCAGCTCACGAACCTCCGCATCGCGCGCTTGTACCTCCTGCTCAAGGGGCAGAGCCGCGCGCACGACGACGCTGAGCAGCGGGATGTTCTCGAAGAGCTCTACGTCACCGACCACGAGTTCCAGCAGCACCTGAGCGCCCTTTCCGGATTGCCACCGGCCACACTCAGTGATCCCGACGCCAAGGCTTCGCTGGACGCAATCGACCGAGCTTCGGCTGTTCTCAAGCGGCGAATTCAAGCCGAAGAGCTGGCGGCAAAGCGGGACGGTGCGATGAGCCGCTTCGAGTCGCTCTGCGAGCGTTGCGCCATCGAAGGCATAGACGCAGAGATCCTGCTGATTACCTTGGCCCCCGAGATTGATCGCCGCTACCGCCGCGTCTTTGCCTACCTCCACGACGATTTCACTCGCGGGATCCCTTCGGTCGGTCTCGTCACCGACATCCTCGCGCCTCTAGCCGACGACGTCGACCGGCTTGAGCTTCTGGCCCACTTCGAGAGCGAGTCGCCGCTTATCAAGCGGGGTCTCGTCGATCTCCTGGCCGCACGGTCAGACGACGTCAAGCCCCTGAGCCAGCGGCACCTAAAGGTTGGAGACGCCGCAGCCGGCTGGGTGGTGGGCGTCCCTCGTCTTAACGACAGCATCCGGGACCGAGCGAGATATCTCGGAGTTCCGGGTCCCGCGGCGCCATTTACCCTCCCCCCGTCGGCTGCTGAAGCCCTGAACACAGTGGTCGAGCGGATCCGCACCAGTAGCCGCGGAGTTAGCCTTTTTGTGCTGGGCCGAGAGACCTGGAGCAGCGACGCCGCTTGCTTCCAGATCGCCCACTCGCTGGGCATCCCGGTGGTCCGTGTCGAAATGGCAAGCCTTCTCGCCTCGGCTGATCGCGCCATTGAGGATGTGACCCAGATTCTGCGCGACGCCTTCCTCTTTGGGGCCGCTCTGCAGGTCGTCGGATTTCCGGACGTCAGCCGCGAGGATCCGGCTGTCATACGGTCGGTGGAGTCTCTATGGCGGCGGCTGCAGGAGTGGGAGGGGTTGATTTTCCTTCCCTCCATCGTTCGCCCCCCCGGCGCCTGGCTGATTCAGGGGCGACATGCACTGTCGCTGACCATCGAGGCCCCCAACTTCAGCGAGAGGCAGGGGGTCTTTTCGGCCCTCCTGGATGCCAGCGAGATTCGGGCCACGCTGAAGCCCGATCAGGTGGAGACGCTTGCGAGCCGCTACAAGCTTGGCCGTCAGCAGATCCAGCAGGCCGTGGCCTACGCCCGAGACATCGCTTGGGCCCGCGCGCTCAAGCCCGAGGATGGCGAGACAGATCCTGGCGGGGGTCACATCACGTTTGAGGACCTGGTTGAGGGCGCCCGCGCCCAGTTCAGCCGCGATCTTGGCTCCCTGGCGCGCCGCGTCAATCCACGCTTCGACCTGGACGATCTTGTCCTTCCGGATGCCCAGAAGGATCACCTCGTCGAATTGGTTGCCTTTGTCGAGCGGCGCGGCATCGTCTACGAAACATGGGGTTTTCAGGCGAAGTTCCCTCGTGGTGCTGGTGCCAAGGCCCTCTTCCACGGACGCTCCGGTACCGGCAAGACCATGGCGGCCGAGGTCTTGGCCAAGGCTCTGGGGCTGGATCTCTTCAAGGTGGACTTGAGTTCGGTCATCAGCAAGTGGGTCGGAGAGACTGAGAAGAACCTCGCCTCGATCTTCGATCGAGCTGAGGAGGCACAGGCGGTCCTGCTGTTCGACGAGGCGGATGCCCTCTTTGGTGCGAGGACCAACGTCGGCAACGCCGTCGACCGCTACGCCAACCTCGAGACCAACTACCTGCTGCAGCGTATCGAGGACTACGACGGCGTCGCCATCTTGAGCTCCAACTTAAAGCAGAACATCGACGAAGCCTTTACGCGGCGCTTCCACTTCATCATGGAGTTTCCCTTCCCCGACCGAGACTCTCGCGAGGAGATCTGGCAGCGCGCCTACCCAGTGGAAGCGCCCCTGGCCGACGATGTCGACTTCGGCTTTCTCGCCGATCAGTTCAAGTTCACAGGGGGCAACATCAAGAACTCCGTCCTCCGGTCGGCGTTCTTGGGCGCTACCCACGGAGACAAGATCTCCATGGTGCACGTCCTCCGCGGCGTTCTTCGGGAGTACCAGAATCTGGAGCGTGACCCGACCGAGCGCGACTTCGGGTCCTGGTGGAAGGAGATCAAGCCCTTTGTCGACGAAGCCAATATTGCGCGCCGCGGGTTGCGGGATGGGGCCAATTCGCGGGGCTGAGCCCTTGCAGTTGACCCCTTGTGATATAGTCCGACGCTGATTTAGCCCCTCGGGGAATCGTGGGTGAGGACCTCATGACTGATCGTATTAGCCGCCGTTTTTCTCTGCTCTCTACACTCGGGATCGCCTGTGCGGCCTGGGCCACTCTTGCTCTGGTTGCTTGCCCGAGCGGTGGACGGTCCTCGGACCTGATTCAAGGGCGAATCATGACCGACAAGGATCAAGAGGTGATTCCGGTGGCGCAGGCGCAGGTGCTTATCAAGCCCCTGACTGTCGACCCCGAGCAGAAGGGTGCCGACGAGCAGCCAGAGGACCCGACCAACCTGCGCGGTGTGGCCATCACCAACGCCACGGGCACCTTCGAAGTCGCGACCCTTAGCTCGGACCAGACGTTCCAGGAGTACGGCCTGTTGCGAAACTGGAAGTACGAGATCCAGATCCAAGTGCCCGGCTACTACATCTACAAAGGTCCCTTCAGCTACGGCAAGGGTGGCATGGAAATGTCCATCCAGCTGGAAGAAAAGGGCTCAGATGTGCTCGACGAGTCGGGTGTGATCGAGATTGACGAGAGCGCCATCCAGACGGGAGCCATCCGCCGGGGCAACTAGGCGGGAGTGCCACGGGGGAGGACGGTGGCCTTCGTCCAGCTGCCTGCTCGGGGCAGGCCCTTGCGCCACACGGGCGTCGCCTGATCGGGACGGGAACCGATGGACGACCACTACGACGACGGCTACGGCGACGAGTACTACGACGACGAGTACTACGACGACGAGTACGATGATGACGGGGGCCGAGGCTTCCTTTTGGCGCTGGTGGCCGTGGCCGCAGTGGGCTTGTTGGCCGTCGTTTTCGTCGTGATCGTCTGGTTCGGTGGTGATCGCCCGGAGCCGAGTGCCTCGCCCGAGCCCGCGCCAGCCCCTGAAGCGAAGACTGAGGAGGTGGCTGAGGTCGACCCCTTTGGCCCGATGGATTCCAGTGCAGTTCCGGGCACGATCGCCGACGGATTGGCCGCAACCGCTGACGGGGCTGCTGCGGCGGAGCTCGATTCCGGTTTTGACTCGGTCGAGCCGGTGGCCCCAGTTGAAGAAATGCAGGCCCGCGGCTCCCAGGACTCCGGTTCGTCCTGGGAGGAGGAGCCTCCTCGCAGGCACCGTCCCCCACCGAGGTCCCAACGC
>CAZQTQ010000454.1:0-3964 GCA_964596025.1 uncultured Rickettsiales bacterium | reverse complement strand
ACCCCCACCTGCTGATCGGGGGGGTGGTGCTCAGCTGTTTCGCCATCGGAAGCGCCAGCGCCTACATTTACATCCGCGGCGAGTACGTCGGCTGCCTGAAGCGCATGACGATGGCAGTGGAAGAGGCCTATGCCGAAGGCCACCTCGGTGAGGACATCTATGGGAGTGGCTTCACCTGCCATCTCACGGTTCACAGCGGGGCTGGGGCCTACATCTGCGGCGAGGAGACGGGCCTAATAGAGAGCCTCGAAGGCAAGAAGGGCCAACCTCGCATCAAGCCGCCCTTCCCGGCGGTGCATGGTGTCTTTGGCTACCCGACGATCGTCAACAACGTCGAGAGCATTGCGGCGGTGGTCTACATCGCGCATGCCGGCGGCGGCTCGACCGAAGAAAAGACGGGTTACCGGGCTTGGGGCACCGAAAAGAGCGCCGGAACCAAGCTCTTCTCGGTGAGCGGGCCGGTCAAACGGCCGGGGGTCTATGAAGTGCCCATGGGCTACCCCTTCATGGACCTGCTCAATACCGAGTGCGGCGGAATGTTGGATGGGGTAGGGCTCAAGGCTCTGATCATCGGTGGCTCTTCGGTTCCCATCTTGAATGCGGAGTCGGCCAAGACCGTCTGCATGGACTACGAGAGCTGCACGGAGCACGACACGCTCTTGGGGTCAGGTGGCGTGATCGTAATCGGTGAGGGCACCTGCATGGTGCGGGCCCTGTGGGTGATTCTGCGCTTTTACCACCACGAGAGCTGCGGGCAGTGCACGCCGTGCCGCGAGGGCACAGGATGGATTGAGCGCATTGTGCAGCGGATCGAGCACGGTCACGCCAAGCCCGGGGACATCGACGAGCTCTACCGCATCGCCGACAACATGGAACTTCGGACCATCTGTACCCTCGCAGACGCCGCCGCCTGGCCGACCAAGTCCTTCATCAAGGTCTTCCGCCACGAATTCGAAGAACACGTAGAAGCCGGCTGTTGCCCCTACAGCAACGCCTTCCCCGATCACCTGAACCTGCGCTCGGGAGGGCGGCCCCAGCGGGCAGAGCATCCCGAGCACGCGTTCATCGCCTAGGTCTAGCCCAAGATGTCCGACGATACTGCAAGCGGCGATCTCCCTGTCCCTCAGACGGTCACGCTCACCGTGGATGGCATGGAAGTGACCGTGCCGAAGGGCACGAAGGTCATCGAGGCCGCCAAGCAGGTTGGGAAGACCATCCCCCACTTCTGCTACCACCCGGGCCTGCCGGTCGATGGCAACTGCCGCATGTGCATTGCCGACATCCGCACCTGGAACCCTCGAGCCGAGAAGCACATGCCTGCCCGCCGACCTGCGGTCAGCTGCTGGGTGGACTGTGAGGACAACATGCAGGTGTTTACCGACACGGACGAGGTGAAGAAGTCGCGTCAGTCGGTGATGGAGTTCCTGCTCGTCAACCATCCCATCGACTGCCCGATCTGCGACAAGGCCGGCGAGTGCATGCTGCAGGACTACTACATGCTGCACGACCGGCAGCGTAGCGAGCTTCGGGAGGAGAAGGTGCACAAGCCCCGGCTTGTGCCCTTTGGCGAACGCATCCTCTACAACGGCGAGCGCTGCATCATGTGTTCGCGCTGCACCCGCTTTACCGAACACATCACTGAGACCCACGAGCTGGGCATCGTCAACCGCGGGGACCGGTCGATTGTGAGCGTCGTCGAGGGCGGCGACTTCGCCAACAACTACACCGACTGCGTGGCCGACATCTGCCCCGTAGGCGCGCTGACAAAGACCGACTTCCGCTTCAAGAAACGCGTTTGGTTCCTGCGCCATACCGAGAGCGTCTGCGGAGGCTGCTCACGCAACTGCAATACGGTCCTTGACCACGATCACGAGGAGATTGTGCGGATCATGCCGCGGGAGCGGGCCGAGGTGAATCAGTTTTGGATGTGCAACGAAGGCCGCGACCTCTACCAGGAGTTCGAGGTTACAGAGCGGCCCACGGCCGCGCTTCGGGCTGAGGGGGCCGAGGGGCAGCGGGGTGAGGACGTCATCGCCTGGATCGGTCCCGTCCTCGCGGCGCACAAGAAGAACGCGCCCGAGCGCCTCGCGGCCATCGGCTCGCCTTGGATGAGCAATGAAGAGGCCTTTCTACTGGGCTCCATCCTTAGCAAAGGCTGCAAGACCCAGCACTTCGGGCTGAAGACCGACCGCAGCGAGGGTGGGTCCGCCGACGATCTCTTGCACACCGACGATCCCAACCCAAACCGCAGGGGGGTGATCGAGAGCGGCTTTGTGCCGGGCAAGAACGATGGCAAAGACCTGGCCGGCATTCTCGCCGCCCTGGTGGCCGGCGAAATCGACACCTTGGTGGTGTGGGGCCCCGGTCTCGGGAACCACTTCGAGTCCAGTGAGGCTTTGCAGTCGGCCCTGGCCAAGGCCAAACACGTGATTCAGCTTACGGACGCTGTAGATGCAGTGACGCCCTTGGCGACTGCGGTTCTCCCCCTGCAGACCTGGGCCGAGCGGGATGGCACCTGGACCAACGTCGAGGGCCACCACAGCCGCTTCAAGAGGGCGCTTCGGCCGCCACAGGGTGCCTGGGAAGGGCTCGTAGCTCTGGTGGCAATTGCCGAAGCTGGGGGGCTCAAGCCTTCGGTCAAGACCGTCGCCGAGGCCCGCAAGAAGCTGAAGCAGGTCCCCGAGGTGCCCACCCGTTCCTTCGTCGATCCCAAGTTCGCCTTCCCCTCGAAGCAGACCCGGTACCGCCACGTAGGCGGAGTGACCAAGACCTGAGCATGGACACCCCCTTTGTCGTCGTAGCGGTCTTGAACCTGGTCTTTGTGCTGGGGCTGCTGCTCAACATGGGCGGCCTCCTGACCTGGGTCGAGCGCAAGCAAGCTGCGGTCATGGCCAACCGAATCGGTGCCAATCGGGCCTACATTCCCGTACCCGTGCCGGGCAAAGACGGCTTCCACTGGTCCAAGAAGTTCACCCTGATCGGACTGTTTCACGCCATCGCCGATGGCCTGAAGATGCTGACGAAGGAGGACTTCACCCCTCCCTTTGTCGACAAGGTCGTCTTCAACATCGCGCCGTGGTTTGCCGTCATCCCTGTGCTGATGACCTTTGCCGTGGTGCCCTTTGGCGGACCCTTTCAGCCCGGCATGATGCTGGGCGACGTCTTCGGCTTCCTGGGCCTGACGAGCGGCGCAGAATTTGCGCAGGACTTCTTCGGAAACCGCACCTTCCAGCTGCAGCTCGCCGACCTGAACATCGGCCTGCTCTTCGTCTTTGCCATGGGCGGCACCGGCATCTTCTCGGCCGCGCTCGCGGGCTGGGCTTCGAACAACAAGTTCGCGCTGATGGGGGCGCTTCGCTCCAGTTCCCAGATGATCTCCTACGAGGTCTTCATGGGTATGGCCATCCTCGGCCTGTTGGTGGTCTTCGGCACCGTGGACATGGGACTCATCGCCCAAATGCAGGGGGACACCACAGTCTTGGGCCTTCCGGCCTGGGGCTTCGTCTTCCAGCCCCACATGTTCTTCATCTTCCTCGTGGCCTTGATGGCTGAAAACAAGCGCGTGCCCTTCGACATGCCCGAGGCGGAGTCGGAGCTCGTTGCGGGCTACTTTACGGAATACAGCGCCATGAAGATGGGGCTGTTCATGATGGCCGAATTCATTGAAATTGCAGTGATTTCCGGCATTATCGTGACCCTGTTTTTCGGCTCCTACCACGTGCCTGGCGTCCACGCGGTAACCGACACCTGGTACTGGGCCCAGCACCCGGAGCTGGTGCCGGGAGACCTGCTCTTCGGAACAGCAGTACCCCACGCTGTGGTCGTAATCATGCGGGTGCTCAGTTTCCTCTTGAAGCTGGCGTTTTTCTGCTGGTTCCAGATCTTGATTCGCTGGACGCTGCCCAAATTCCGCTACGACCAGGTCATGCGTCTGGGTTGGAAGGTCCTCCTTCCAATCTCCATC
>CAZQTQ010000453.1:0-3996 GCA_964596025.1 uncultured Rickettsiales bacterium | reverse complement strand
GGTGATGATGAGGCGCTCGTGGTTGTTGGCGATGATCTCCGCAACTCGCCCTTTGCCGTGCTGTGCGAGAAAGCAGATGGTCTTGTCGTTGAGCTGCCTCAGGAGCACCATGGCCTCCATCAGGTCGGCCTCCTCCAGTCGTCGGTACACGAGGAACTCGAGGATCTTGGGGTGTGTTTTGCGGTCCAGGCTGCCTCGGAGACGCTCAGCCGGCATCGAGAGGAGGCTTTGCTCTGCTGCCTCACGAACTTTGGCGTTGGCGTCCCCTACCAGGATGTAGATCATCGACAGGAGGACCTTGGGCGGGGCCGGCAGCATGGCGCGGGCGACCGCCATCTTGCCGCGGATCGGTGCATCCTTAGCTACGTGCTTCTGTAGCTCGGGGTCGATCCCCATCCGGGCGCAGACTTCTTCGAAGGTCGGTTCGCTCACAAGCCCAGACTAGCACCCACCGCAATGCTCGGAGCCCATGGAGCCATCCTGCGGCTGGGAACCCCTCGGGTGAGGGCTGGCTCTAGTCGTCGTCGTCCTGGACCCGTCGGATCTCCTTGAGCACCGAGTCCAACATGTGGTTCGGAACCGGCTCATAGGACGACAGCTGCATGGTGTAGGAGCCCTTGCCGCCGGTCATCGAGTTCAGGTTGGGCGCGTAGTTCAGGATCTCGGCCAGCGGAACAAGGACCTTGACGAAGGACTTCCTGCCCTTGCTCTCCATCGTAACGATGCGGCCGCGCCGCCCGTTCATGTCGCCCATGATGTCGCCCACCGTGTCCTCGGGCACCGCGATGGTCATCTCGTAGACCGGTTCCAGCAGGGTTGGCTGGGCCTTCGATACTGCTTCCTTGACCGCCTGTCTTCCCGCGATCTGGAATGCGATGTCCTTGCTGTCCACGGGATGGCTCTTGCCGTCGTAGAGCTCCACCCGGATGTCGACGACGGGGAAACCGGCGATGACGCCATCGTTCAGCTTCTTGCGCACCCCCTTCTCAACCGAGGGGATGAGCTGGGTTGGGATGACGCCACCAACCACCTTGTTGACGAACTCGAAGCCTTCCCCTCGCTCGTTTGGAGAGACACGAATCGAGACCTCGCCGAACTGGCCCGCGCCGCCGCTCTGCTTCTTGTGGCGGTAGCGGACATCAGCGGAGCCCATGATGGCCTCGCGGTAGGGGATCGTCGGCGTACCCAGCTCGACGCCGACGCCGTATTTTCGGGCCATGCGCTCGACCGAGAGCTGGATGTGGTTCGCTCCCATTCCGGAGACCACCATCTCCTTGGTGACCTCGTCGTAGCCGAGTCGCAGGCCGGGGTCCTCGCTGAGCACCTTCTCAAGCGAAGATCGGATCTTGTCCTCTTCCCCTCGATTCTTGGGACGAATCGTGTACGAGATCATCGGGGGCGGCGCCGTCACGGCCTTGACCTTCACCGGTTGCTTGGCGCTGCAGAGCGTGTCGCCGGTCTTGGTGTCCTTGAGCTTGGAGACTCCGAAGAGGTCGCCGATCTGGACGCTCTTGAGCGGAACCTGCTTCTTGCCAACCAGGTTGAAGATCGTGCCCAGTCGTTCGTCCTTCCCGGTGCGCGGGTTCCGAGCGGTCGAGTCCGCCCGGGTGGCACCACGGACCACACGGAAAAGGGAGATTTGGCCCGAGAAGGGATCGATAACCGTCTTGAAGCAGAGCGAAGCCGCCGGCTGAGTTGGCCTCAACGACGGTGTCGTCCTCGGCCCCGAAGCCCTCGCGGTCGCTGGGCCCTGGGAAGGCGCGTGCGAGCCACAGCATGCGGTCCACCCCGATGTTCAGGGCGGCCGATCCCAAGAGGACGGGGCAGAGCGTTCCTTCAGTGATGCCCTTGTTGAGGCCGTTCCGCAGTTCCTCGCTGCTCAACTCGCCTTCCTCGAGGTACTTCTCCACCAGGGCGTCGTCGGCCATGGCGACCGACTCGACCATCGACTCGACCGCTACTTCGACTTCGTCCTCCAGCTCTTCGGGGATGGGGCCTTGGGTCGGTGCGCCACCGTCGCCGTTGTAGGTCCACACCTTCCGGTCGACCAGATCGATGACGCCCTTGAATGCAGTCTCCCTGCCGAGGGGAAGCTGCAGGAGGACTGGCTCCACCCCTAGGACTTCCTTGAGTTCGGAGAGCACGTGCTGGTAATCGGCCCGCTCGCGGTCCATCTTGTTGATGAAGATGGCGCGGGGAAGGCCCATCTCTGCGGCCAGGGCGCTCATTCGCTCGGTGGAGACCTCGATGCCGTCCACCGCCGAGATGACCAGCATGGCTGCGTCCACGCCTTGGAGGCAGATCTGGGCGTCGTGCAAGAAGTTGCCGTCGCCCGGTGTGTCAAGGATGTGAATCCGGAAGCCGTCGTAGTCGCAGCTCAGAAGGTGGCTTGAGATGGAGCCGCCGCGCTTCTGCTCTTCGGGTTCGTAGTCGAAGAGGGAGGTCCCCTCGCCGGGCGAGCCCAGGCGATTGTTGAGGCCGGTTAGGCGCGCGATGGCGTCTGCAGTGTGGGTCTTGCCGGCTCCGCTGTGGCCAACCAGCGCAAAGCTGCGAATCGTGTCGGAAGAAGGGCTCATGAACTCCTCGAAATGGGCATTCCCGGCCGACAGGTCCCCCGCCGGGCCGGTCATCTTCATGCAGTGATTCCGAGGAGTCAATCCCCGTCGGTTCTCCGTAGTCGCCTGACTTAGGCCTCGTTCCGCTGATGGATGAGGCGCAGCCCTTCAAGCGTCAAGTTTGGGACGACCTCATCGATGCACTGGCTCTCTTCCGCCAGGCTCTCTGCCAAGCCTCCGGTAGCGAGTACTCGTGCCTCTTCACCGCCGGGCATTTCAGCCCGTATCCGCCGTACGACGCCGTCCACAAGGGAGAGGTAGCCGTAGAACAGGCCCGACTGCATGGAGTGGATCGTATTGCGTCCGATCACCTGGGGCGGGCGGGTCGGCTCCACGCGAGGGAGCTTGCTCGTGCGCCGCACCAAGGCTTCTGCCGAGATGTGAAAGCCGGGCGAGATGACGCCGCCCAGGTACTCGCCGCGAGCGGAAACGCAGTCAAAGGTCGTGGCCGTACCAAAGTCCACGACCACGCAGGGTCCGCCGACCCGCTTGTAAGCGGCGACAGCATTGACGATGCGATCCGCCCCAACTTCCCGCGGGTTGTCGGCGAGGATGGGCATGCCGCTGCGGATGCCGGGGCCCACGATCAGGGGAGTGGTGCCGAAGTACTCCTCGCAGGTCGCCACCAGAGCAGGGAGTTGGTCAGGGACCACGCAGGAGATGATGGCCCCATCAACGTCGACATCCAGCCCCCGGTGTCGGAAGAGGTCGAGGACCAGGGCTCCCAGTTCGTCCGAGGTGCGTCCCGCCTTCGTCTGGATTCGAAACTGGTGAATCAGGCCCGCGGCCCCGTCCAAGCCGAAGACGATGTTGGTGTTTCCGACGTCGATCAAGAGGAGCATAAGAGGGGTCCCAGGTGTACATCTCCGGCCAGAACTGCGCGCCGGCCTCCCGTCCCATCTAGCACTTCGAGGCTGCCGTTGTCCCGCAGTCCGTGCACTGAGACCTCCTCAGGGCCGCACGGGCCTTCGATCCATACCTTCCTCTCGAAGAGTGGCGCCATGGCCTGCCTGAGTTCCGGGAGAAGGCTCCGGCCGTCGTCGGCCAGCAACTGGGCCTCCCGAGCGAAAAAAGCGCTCAGGAAGTCTTCTAGGACCCGGGAAGCCAAGGTGTCGTGGGCCACGCTGGACGGCGGGGGGCTGTCCTCGTCTTCGGGTCGGAGGGCGCAGGCGAAACCGGCGACGTCGGGCGGGAAGCCCCCCGGAGGAACTCGCAGGTTCATCCCCACACCCACGACGAGGGCCTGCAGGCTCGGACCTCGGGTCGAGAGTTCACAGAGGACCCCAGCGAGCTTCCTTTCGCCTACGAAGAGGTCATTGGGCCACTTCAGCCAGGCCTCGGGGCGGTGCGGCTTTGCGGCCGTCCAGAGTGCATGTCCCGC
>CAZQTQ010000452.1:2015-4022 GCA_964596025.1 uncultured Rickettsiales bacterium | reverse complement strand
CCGGCAAGCCCCTCGCCTACAACTGCTCACCTTCGTTCAACTGGAAGAAGAACCTTCCGCAGGAGGACATCGCTACCTTCCAGAAGCAGCTGGCGGCGATGGGCTATCGCTACCAGTTCGTCACCCTGGCCGGCTTCCACTCGCTCAATCTGTCGATGTACGAGCTCGCCGCCGGCTACCGCGCCGAGGGCATGTCCGCCTACTCGCGGCTCCAAGAGAGGGAGTTCGCGGCCCAGGCCCATGGCTACAGCGCAATTCGTCACCAGCACGAGGTGGGAACTGGCTACTTCGACCAGGTGGCCCAAGTCATCTCGAGCGGCGCCGCAACCACCCTCGCCCTGAATGAGTCCACTGAAACCCAGCAATTCTGAGAGGAGAATCGGAAATGACCCACCGAACCATCGAGCTCGCAAGCAACAGTCCGGCAGCTTCCGCCCAATCCGAATCCGAGCATCCCCAGCCCGTTGGCCATCCTGTTGTCGACAAACACCTGGACAAGGCGCTGAAGCGATCCGACGTCGACCGGTTCGAGGACGCTGTGGATCTCTGGAAGATCTACGGCGAGAGCTAAGCCGACGCCCCAGCGGGGCGGACCGGCACTCCTAGAACCGCAACACTGCTCCGCAGTCGTACAGGGCGGAGGACAACGCGTACTTCGGCGCAGCTCAGACGTGCTCGAAGTTGCAGTTGAGCATGTTGCAGGTCCGGGGGCAGTTGTGGGCCTCCCACCGCCGGCGCTGGCTCTTGAGGGAGTTCCACATCCAGGGGATGGGTGTGCGCCGCACGTCGCCGACCGGAGGCAGCCAGAAGCAGAGCAGGAAGTTGCCGTAGGGGTCGACGGAAATGTCGCTGTGGCCGGCATTGCACGGCAAGCCATTGCTGACATTGGGGGTGCGGAAGTAGCGCTTCATCTCGTTGAGCTGGCCCACCGAGTTGCATACGTGGCCGTCGTTTTCCTTGATCTCGATGAGGTAATCCAAGGCCTCATCCAGCTGCGGCAAATCCTCTTCGCGTGGGAAGTGCGGGCTGGTGACGAACCACTGCGGGTCGTAGTCGCGCCCAAAGGTGTTGAAGAGCGGCTGGTAGACAACCTGGTACTCGCGCTCCCGGGTCCACTCGGCCATGTCGATGATCTCGGGCACGCTGCGCTGACTGACAATCATCGCGATGATGACCCGCGGCTTCTCGAAGGGCTCTAGGAGATCCAGAGACCGCATAACCTTGTCGTAGGTCCCCACCTCGCCCCGCATGTGGTCGTGCGTTCCAGCCGTCATGCCGTCCAACGAGACGTAGAGGATGTCCAAGCCGGCATCGGCGACTTCTTGGACCTTCCGCTTGTTGAACAAGGTCGCGTTGGTGTTGGAGGTCACCGTGAACCCCAGGCTCGTCGCGTAGCCGATGAGCTCGGGCAGATCCTTACGCAAGAACGGCTCGCCCCCAGCGAAGTTCAGGCCCACTGCCCCCGCCCAGTCGGCCACCTGGTCAAAGACACCCTTCCACTCCTTGGTGCTCAGCTCCTCCTTGGGCTTGATCCGCCAGATGTCGCACATGCGGCACGGCAAGCAGCAGCGATCGGTGATGCTCACGTGGATCTGCTCAGGCAAGCCCTCAGCCGGCCGAAGCTTCAGAGTGTCGCGGGCACCATCGGTGTAGCGCGCGAGGTCGTTGAGGAAAAAAGCCATCAGCGCTGCCCCGTCCGATCTTCGTAGACTTGCAGCATAGGGTGGCCCGCGTAGCTGTCTGGATAGGACCGGGCCCAGCGAGACGGCTCGTCCGGTCGCTCCACACGGGCCCCGTCGAGGCCGGCACCGACCAGGAACTGGCCGATCTCTCCCTCGGTGACTCCCGAGTAGTTCACCGAGTGCGGGATGAAGCAGGTCTGACAGTAGGGCAGCTCCGAGTAGTCTCCGCCCGCCACCATCTGGCGACGTCGATTCAGCTCGTCGTTGTGCAGCCAGATCTGTGAAAAGGACTGGTCTTTGAGGTTCCCCAGGACGAGGTGGTAGG
>CAZQTQ010000452.1:0-2005 GCA_964596025.1 uncultured Rickettsiales bacterium | reverse complement strand
ACGGCCGTCCGAGCCGATGGTCGGGGTCTTGTAGAAGCCCGAACACGGCGTCAGAAGCGTGCGTGGGACCTCGGTCTCCACCCGCCGCTCCGCGTCCCCGTCGATCGGCGAGCGCAGGCCCAGGTCCTTCATCAGCTCGACATAGACCTGATTCTGGCGTTCCTGCTCCTCAGGCGTCGGGCAGTCGAGGCTCTTCAAGAAAATGTAGTTCTCGGGACCGTCGACCGGCACGTGGAAGCCGGTCGTCTCAATCGGCAAGCCCACCTCGGTGAATGCCTCCGTCCAGTAGCGCACGAAGTCTCGAGCCTCACCCGCGTTGACGTCCGAGACGATGAACTGCATGGCGAGCTTGGGCCACTTGGCCTGGCTCTCACCCTTGAGCCGCACCATCTTGTGGGCCTGACGGCGGCTCTTCTCAAATGCATCCAGCCCCTTGATGACGTGGAAGGTCTCCGCCCGGGCCGCGTCGAGAGTCAGGTGCCAGACCTGGGGAACCTCGCAGTCGTTCAGCGCGCGCTCGGCGATGGAGGCCGACAGAGGGAAGGTGTTGGTGTGGACCTCGATCTTGCCGAAGATCTCGCCCGCCCCCGTGTGCTCGAGGATGAGGTCGTAGAGCTCAGCAAAGCGCGGGTGGCTCAGCGGCTCACCAAGCCAGAAGAGGACCAGGTTGTCGAAGCGGAGCCCGTTGAGTGCCAGATCCACCAACAGCTCGCGGACCATCCCCAGAGGCATGTGCTCGATCGCTTGGTAATGAGGATGCCCCAGCTCGGCTTCTGCCACCGCACAGTGTCCGCACTTCAGGGGGCAGCGGTTGGTGGTCTCCAAGACAAGGTAAGAGCCCGGCAGGTTCAGGAGCTGGCTCTGCACCTCAGGCCTTCTCCTTCTTCCGCCGCGCCTTCGCCGCCGCCTTGCGCCGCTGCCGCGCCGCCTCTCCTCCGGCCTGCCCGCTCTTCTTGACCACCGCCGTCTCTACGTCAAGAGCCGTCTCGGCCGGCTTGACCACAAAGGGCAGGCCGGTGGCGGCCTGGAACTCATACAGGCTGTGGTTGAAGCACTGGTCCACACAGCCCTCCTCGTAGATTTGGCGACGCAGCTTCTGGGCCTTCTTGCTGTAGAAGAGCTGGTCGAGTGGCTCTTTGGTGGCATCACCGACCTGCAGCCCCTTTTGGTCCCAGACGCAGCAGGGGACGAGCTTGCCCTCGTGGTTTACGCCAAACTGCTCGATGAGGCCGAGGCAGCGGAAGTGGTCCCGCCGCCCGCCCATGTACTCCATGCCGTAGCGGTAGTAGTCCATGCGCTCGCGAACCTGCGGGCTTCTTGCGGCGATGTACTCCAGCGCGGACTCGTAGGCCGCACGCTCAGTGTCGCTCTTCAGGTAGAGGTGGGGGTATCCATTGACGGGCCAGAAGTCGAAGCCGATTTTCCGCTCGACCGCCCGGTCAAAAATGCGGCTTAGGTCGCCGACATTCTGGTTGGTGACGACGAAGTAGAGGTTGAGGTGGATGGCGGTCTCGGCCTGCAGGACGTCGATCGCCGCCATGACCTCGTCGTAGGTACCGTCGACGCCGCGCAGCTGATCGTGGGTGTCCTGGAAGCCATCCAGGGAGATCGACAGCGAGTCGACCCGCGAAGCCTTGAGCCGGTCCAAATCGCGCCGCAGGAGCGTGCCGTTGGTGGTGATGTTCACCCCCATCTCGAGGTTCTTGCTCAACTCGATGAGCTCGTAGATGCGCGGATGCACAAAGGGCTCACCGCCAGTGATCACCAGCGTCTTCACGCCCGCCGCCGGGGCTCTGCGGATGATGGTCGCGGCGCTCTCGAAGGGCATCATGTCGGTGTAGTGCCAGAGATCACAGAAGTCGCAGCGCAGGTTGCAGCGCTTGTTGAGCAGCAGGATCATGGTGCGCGGCTTCTGCCAGTCCACTTCGACCGGCAGGTGCTTGACGATGTCTTCGTCGCTCAACTCGTGCTTGATCTCGTCGTCCTGCCAGTGAGCGATTTCCGG
>CAZQTQ010000451.1:0-4026 GCA_964596025.1 uncultured Rickettsiales bacterium | reverse complement strand
CTCCTGCCCAACGGGTCCGAGCGGTTCCACACCTTCGAGGTCGAGCTGATCGGTAAGTCGCTCCGGATTCGGGTCTTTGACCCCTCCGTGGGCCTCGATGGGACGGACAACTTCGCGGGCTTCGACCTGGGCCCGGTGGAGGGGGTCCTCGATCCGGTAGACCTCAAGCTGCCGTACATGATCTCGACGCCCCTGGCGAAGTTCACGAGCACCGTCGATGGCAGCGAGGCCTTCGTCACGACGCAGGTGGACTGGTCACGTTCCAACGCGCCGGAATACAACCAGCCGTGGACCCACAGTTCGGTCAACGTCACCGAGAACAGCATCAGCAACTCCTTCTCCATGCGCTACGGGCAGAGCATCCAAGGGGGCCTGATGGCGCCGGTGGACGAGACGGTATGGGTCCTGGTGACTCGGGAACTCTCGGACGCCTTCCCCGAGACCGAGGCCAATCCCTCGCCCTACCGTGGGACGCTCGAGGGACGGCCCGTGGTCCTTCTGTCCAGCAGCTACACGACCTGGCCCGAATACCTGGAGCAGATCGAGCTCTTCGACCTCTGGGGAATGGACAACCTGTCGATCTATTACTTCTACTGGTGGAGTGCCGCCCAGCCGCCGCCGGGCTCGGACCCGCCCCAGGTGCCGAGCCACCTCTGGGTGCCCGCGAGGGATGAGGCTCTCTTCCTCGATCTCGTCGCGCGCACCTCGGAGCTCGGCTTCCTCCACGGCTACTACACGCTCTTCGCCATGAACGACGAGCAGGAGTATCACGATCCGGCGGACGCCTGCGTCGGCTCCGACGGCCGGGCCAACGGGATGGCTCCTGGCAAGTCCCTGAGCCACTCGCTGCGTGAGGATGGCGAGATGCGCAGCCGATACGACACTTCCCTGAGCTTCAGTGACGTCCTGGGCTATCGACACCCCCGCAAGAAGATTGACTACGACGCCTCCGATACCACCCGGAGCAAGACGATCAGCGGAGTCCTCGCCGACAAGCGCGCCCTCTTCCAGCAGATGCAGGACCTCCACGAGGGACCGGCTCTGTCGGAGGGGTCCATCGCCAACATCGGAAGCAACTTCGAGCTGCTCTACGCCGGCTTCGTGGACTCGACGGAGGCCGCGGTCAACGCGGCGGGCGGGGCCGTTGCGGCCAATCTTCCGGTGGACGACCCCTACGCGCCGGAGAACTGGTGGGTGGTCCCCGACTATGCGCTGCAGGTGACGAACCGCACCCAAGCCCCTCACAGCAACGGCTTCTACAACCGCTTCTTTGCAGGTCAGCCCGTGGGGCCCTTCCCCCTGGCCGAAGAGAAGATGGATCGCTACCGCATCTACAGCATCACCTACGGCAAGACGGGCTACTTCCACAGCAATGGACCCATCAACGGCCAGGGCAACCTCATGGCCTACGCGGACATGATCAAGGAGTACTACCTCATGGCGGGGCTGCAGCAGGACTACCTGGGCTCGACCATCGACTCCGTCCTCTACTGGGACGGCGGGGAGCTTCGCGACCTACAGACCGTGCTCCGGGACTCCACGCTCGACAATCCCCTGGACGCCTTGCGTGATGCCCGCATCCAGGAGAGCTGGCAGAGCGGGCTCGTCGTCTACCTGAACCATGGGCCCGAGGTGTGGGAGTCCATCGAGGCTGGTGGAACAAGCTTCACCATTCCCGAGGACGGCTGGGTCGCGCACAACCCCAATACAGGTCTGTTTGCCTTCAGCGCCATCCCAGCGGCTCTGGCGACCGAGGAGCAACGCATCGACTACGCCCTGGTTCCTGACCGCTACGAGATGCTCGACGGGCGGGGAGACCCGGTCAGCTTTGGCAACCTGGAGAGCGTGGCTGGGTGGCTGGTGGTGGACAACCAGTTCCGGGGCACCTCGGTGGTCGAAGGGTCCGACGGAGAGGTCGTTGCCCAGCAGACCTCCAATCCAGAGATCGTGGCCCTCGAGCTGCAGGGTCCAGACGGCATTCAGGCCGGACACTTGGCCCTCCTCAGGCCCTGGGCCACAGCAGACACTGGCGCAATTCAGGAGTTCTCCTACCTGCTTGGGACGTGGCAGTCGAGCGACCCCTCGGTGGCCACCGTCAACCGAACGGGAGTTGTGGAGGCCCTCACCGCCGGGAGTACGGAGGTCACGTTCACCTGGCAAGCTCTGGTCAGCCCGCCTCACACGGTGACAGTCGAAGCCCCGTAGACGCGTGCAAGTCCCCGTTTTCTGCTACCAGTAGTCGCCGCGGCGCAGGGTAGATGTGCCGGTTCACCATTGGGAGTTTCGCTGATGCCACGTATTGCTCTTCTTGTATTTCTTGCACTCACTGTTGCAGCCTGTGCTTCGACCTCGGCCACCAAGAAGGACCCGGCGCCGGAAGCGGCCGCAGTGGAGGCCCCGGCCGAAGAGGCACCCGCTGAAGAGGCCCCTGCCCCCGAAGTGTCCAAGAATTTGAACTTCTCGGACATCCCCTTTGCGCCCTTCAATCCGGAACAGCCCGAAGGCATCAATGTCTACCCCATTTCGGGGAACCCCAAGGAGGGTGCCTTCAATGCCATTGTTCGCCTTCCCCCGGGGTACCGGACTCCGCTGCATACCCACACGGCAGGTTTTAGCGGCGTTGCACTGAACGAAGGTCTGGTGCACGGCGCCACGGCCGACGCGTCCGAGGACCTGCCAAAGGGGTCCAGCTGGTACCAGCCGGCCGGAGAGCCCCACGTGGACGCCTGCCAGAGCGAACATTCCTGCTTCCTGCTGGTCTTCTTTGATGGGGCTGTTGACATGAACCCCGCCGAATCTCCTGCCGCGGAGCCCAAGATGCAGGTACGCCGACCTGACCAGGTCGAGTGGACCGAGGTCAAAGGTGGGGTCAAGATGGCGCCAATTCACGGCAACCCCCAGGAAGGCGCTTTCCAGGCCCTCTTTGAGTTTCCGGCTGGCATGACAACGAGTGTTCATACCCACTCGGCTGGGTTTGCGGCAGCCCTTCTCTCGGGGACGCACCAGCGGGGCCCCAGTGCCGACCAACTGGTAACCCTGAACGCGCGTGCGGTGTGGAGTGAGCCGGCCGGCTCACCGCACATGGAGAAGTGTGGTGCTGAGGCCAATTGCTTGTTCGCCGTATCTATGGACGGTGCTCTCGACACCACGGCGGTGGAGCTGACGCCTGCCGCTGAGTGAGCGGGAGTCCCCCCGGTTGGCGGACCGCCCTAGGACTCCGCCACAGGGTCCTCTTCGGGGTGAACCGACAGGGGCTGTCCGTCAGTGGAAGAGGATGTGCGCCAGGATGAGGGAGGCGAAGAGCGCCATCCCGAAGCGGGCCACACCCTTGTCGGGTGCCGAGACGAGCTGCTTCAGGGGAATCCGCCAGCCGTTCTGGATCATCGTCGGCACGGCGACGACCGCGAAGCTCAGCACGATGGCCCAGGATGATCGCACCATGTAGTTCATCTCGGGCATGGCGAGCTTCATGCCCAGGTACAGGGCGCCCGAGGTGGCCAGGGCCGCGACCATCAGGCGTCGGGACGGACGGATCAGGAAGACGGCGGCAGTCACCAGGACGACGAAGCCGTTCTTGATGTAGTTCGCCAGCTCCTTGGACCAGTGCGCCAGGGTGTCGTCCGGGTTGACCGTCTTGTAGTAGACGATGACGAAGGCGAAGGAGAGGCCGGTACACAGGGCGGCCAGGATCGCCTTCTTTGCCGAGGCCACGACCTGCCGGTCCGTCGCGTCCGGCCGGAGATGGCGCTTGTAGATGTCGATGGACCACAGCGTGGAGACCGAGTTGAAGATGGAGTCCACCGTACTCATGAGGGAGGCGAACAGCCCGCAGAGAATCAGCCCGCGCAGGCCACTGGGTAGGACTTCGTTGACGAGCAGGAGGTAGGTCTGGTCGGGATCCCGGAGGGCTCTCGTTCCCTCCTTGAAGATCTCTGGGTCTACTCGGAGGCTCTCGGTGTCCAGCATCCCCGCGAGCGCGATGCCCGGGATCACGATGATCAGGACCATGACGTACTTGAGGATGCC
>CAZQTQ010000450.1:0-4055 GCA_964596025.1 uncultured Rickettsiales bacterium | reverse complement strand
GGGACGGGGCCTAGGGCACTAGTAGGGGCTGAGGAGGAGGTAGGTCTTGCCGGCGTTGCTTCCGCCGTCGTCGTTGGACATTGCACCGATGAGAATGTCCGGGGCGCCGTCTCCGTCTACGTCGCCAGCCGACATCGGTTGGGCTCCACCCCCGACCCCGTCGCCGCCGTCCTCTCCGAAGAAGGCAAAGCCCACCTGGCCCAGATTGAAGGCACCGCCGGCAGAAGCATTGCTGCCGGGGACTAGGTAAATGGTGCCGGCGTTTACGCTTCCAGTGTCGTTTCCCGGCGCTGTGATGAGAATTTCGGACTTTCCGTCGCCGTCTACGTCCCCGGCCGAAGAGACAAATCGGCCACTGTAGTTGTCGTTGCTCACCCCTGAGAAGGAGGCATCGGAGAGGCTCAAGTCGAAGTTCCCCCCGGAAGCGACCGTACTGCCGAAGAACAGGTAGCTCTTACCAGCCATGTTTCCGCCCTGCCGCTGTGCCCCGATGAGGATGTCGTCGGTGCCGTCTCCGTCGACGTCGCCGGCCGTGGAGAGGGAGTTGCCACTCCAGTCATTGGAGGACTCCCCGACGAACGATGCATCGGCTGTGCTCAAGTCGAAGTTTCCGCCTGCAGCGACCGAGCTGCCGAAGAACAGATAGCTCTTGCCGGCAGCACCGCCGCCCTCGTCGTTTCCGTAGGCGCCGATCAAGAGGTCGTCGGCGTCGTCTCCATCGACGTCGCCGGCGGTGGAGACCGCATAGCCGCTGTAGTCGCTTGCGTACTCGCCGACAAAAGAAGCGTCGGCCACGCCCAGGTCGAAACTTCCGCCGTTATCGACTGAGCTGCCAAAGTACAGGTAGGTCTTGCCGGCGTCTTGGCCGCCGTCGTCGTTGAAGTAGGCTCCGATCAGCACCTCGGCCAGCCCGTCGCTGTCCAGGTCATCCAGGAGGGCTACCGAGGAGCCCGCCCTATCTCCGGCCTGGTCCCCCAGGAAGCTGGCGTCGGCGGCACTCAGGTTGATTGATCCGCCCTGCTCCACGGTACTTCCGAAGAGCAGGTAGGCCTTGCCAGCATCGGTGCCCCCCTCGTCATTCATGTGAGCACTGGTCAGCAAGTCCCCAAGGCCGTCGCCGTCCACATCGAGGCCACCGGCCATATCGCGTCCTAAGTAGTCGAATGGCTCTTCTCCTACGGCGGTGAAGTGGGCTTCGGAGAGCCCGAGATCCCCGCCGGCACTCAGCTGGGCCCCGGTGTAGACAAAGGCCGCGCCTGCGGCTTGAGCGTTAGTCGTGCTTTCTGCTCCCACGGCGACTTCGCTCAGACCATCCCCATCCAAGTCCCCCAGTCCGGCAAGGCCACCACCCACTTGGTCAAATCGGGGCGAACCCTCCAGGATCCGGTCTGCCGTGCTGCAGCTCAGCTGCGAGCTGGATTGGGCTGTCACCGAGCTCCAAAAGAACAGGTAGGCAGCGCCCGACTTATATCCGGCCCGGTCGCTGTTTCTGGCCCCAATCAGGAGGTCGTTGGTGCCGTCGCCGTCGACATCTCCTGCGGTCGAAACCGGCCATCCGGCATAGTCGCCCGCGTTCTCTCCCGCAAACGACAGGTCGGCTCCGCCGAGGTTGAAGGCGCCGCCGCTGGCCACCGTGGCACCGTAATAGAGGTGCGTCATGCCGGTGTGGGTTTCGTCTCCGTAGGCGCCGATGAGGATTTCGCTCTTGCCGTCTCCGTCCAGGTCTCCGGCCGAGGAGACTGAGGCGCCGCTGGCGTCGCTGGCGTTCTGACCTACGAAAGATGCGTCGGCCGCGCCCAGGCTGAAGTTTCCGCCTGCAGCGATGGTGCTGCCGAAGAACAGGTAGGTCTTGCCGGCGTTGCTGCCGCCGGAGTCGTTGTTGGCCGCCCCGATGAGGATGTCGTCTGCGCCGTCGCCGTCTACGTCTCCTGCCGAGGCGATCGCGTCTCCGCTGTAGTCCTGTGGGCTCTCCCCCACAAAGGAGGCATCGGCCACGCTCAGCTCGAAGTTGCCACCTGCAGCGATGGTGCTGCCGAAAAACAGGTAGGTCTTGCCGGCATTGGGGCCGCCGTAATCGTAGAAATAGGCGCCGATCAAGAGGTCGCTCTTGCCGTCGTTGTCGACGTCGCCAGCAGAGGACACCGAGCGGCCGCTGTAGTCATTCGTTGCCTCCCCCACAAACGACGCGTCGGCCACACTCAGGTCGAAGCTCCCTCCTGATGCGACCGTGCTGCCAAAGAACAGGTAGGTCTTGCCGGCGCTGGAGCCGCCGTCGTCGTTTCCGCCGGCGCCAATCAAGAGGTCGCTCTTTCCGTCGGCATCGATGTCGCCGGCCGAAGAGACTGAATAGCCGCTAGTGTCACCCGCTTCCTCCCCCACAAAAGATGCATCGGCCACGCCCAGGTCGAAGCTCCCTCCTGATGCGACTGTGCTGCCAAAAAACAGGTAGGTCTTGCCGGCATTGCTTCCGCCATCGTCGTTTCCGTAGGCACCAATCAAGATGTCGCTCTTCCCATCTGCATCGACGTCTCCTGCGGTGGACACGGACCTCCCGCTGTAGTCGCCAGCGTTCTCACCGGCGAAGGTAGCGTCTGCCTCACCAATGCCCAGGGTCGCTTCAGCCGAAGAACTCAGGCTCGACCCAAAGAAGAGGTGGGTCTTGCCGGCCTCGGCCCCCACGCCACCCACCCATGCACCCAAGTCGCCGACCAAGACATCGTCTTTGCCGTCCCCGTCCACGTCGCCAGCCGAGGCGCCAGCCTGGAGGCCTGTTACGGCACCACGCCCGGTGATTGTGGCGTGGGCAGCGGAGCCGAGGTTGTTGCCTGCGGCGCCCGAGCAGTCCCAGTCCAGGCCCAGGCTCAGGTCTTCCCAGTTGGTGTTCCCGGGATACCGGGAGGGGTCCAGATCGTCGCAGTCATCGTCGCTGTTGCCGGCCACGCCGTCGGTCCCGCAGGCGGCGACGCCGTCGTTGTCTTGGTCGATGGGGTCGTTGAGGATCCCGTTGCAGTCGTTGTCGATGTTGTCGCAGATCTCTTGGGCCGTGGGGTAGATGCTGGAGTTGCTGTCATCGCAGTCTTCGTCGCCCGTATTGGGAGTGCCGTCGGGCCCGCAGATGGTCCAGCCATCGCTGTCGGCATCGACGGTGTCGTCGAGGATGGAGTTGCAGTTGTTGTCGATGCCGTCGCAGAACTCAGGTGCGCTGGGGGAGATGGTGTCGTCGTCGTCGACGCAGTCGCCCTCGCACGCGCTGAGGCCGTCCCCGTCTACGTCGATCTCGTTGTTGGGGAGGGAGCCGTTGCAGTCGTCGTCCACCTGGTTGCACAGCTCGCTTGCGCCCAGGTAGCGGGTGTCGTTGCTGTCGTCGCAGTCGCCGTCGCAGGGGGTCTGGCCGTCGCCGTCTTGGTCGGCCTCTAGGGGGTCGAAGCTGCAGTCGCTGTCGAGCCCATCGCAGCTGGTGTCCGGCGCTCCGGGATAGACGGTGTCGTCGGCGTCATTGCAGTCCCCGCCGCAGCCGGTGTAGCCGTCGGTATCGCCATCGGTTGGCACGTTGTCTACGTCGTTGTCGTCGCAGTCGCCGCCCCCGAGGATTGCACCGACGGTGCCGGTAAAGGGGCTGCACTCCAGGTAGCCGTCGCCGTCGTCGTCGACCTCGTCAAAGTCGTCGACGCAGTTGGTCTCCAGGCCGTCACAAGGGAAGTCGGCATTCAGCGGGAAGCGGGTGGCGTCGTTGTCGTCGCAGTCCCCGTTGCAGCTGCTGTGGAGGTCGGTGTCGGTGTCGTCGTGGTTGAGCGTGGGGTCGGTGTCGTCGCAGTCGCTGCCGCCCTGGATGTCCGTGACAGTGCCGCTGTAGCCCACACAATCCAGCCAGCCGTCGCCGTCGTCGTCGACCTCGGCCGGGTCGGCTGCGCAGTCGGAGTCGACTCCGTCGCAGTCGACCTCGGGGGCGCCGGGGTAGATGGCGGCATCGGTCTCGTCGCAGTCGCCAGCACAGCCGGCTTCCCCGTCGCCGTCGGCGTCGATCGGGATCTGGGCCGGATCGGTGTCGTCGCAGT
>CAZQTQ010000449.1:2648-4066 GCA_964596025.1 uncultured Rickettsiales bacterium | reverse complement strand
GCTCCACCAGCTCCTCCTGCCGACCGAAGAACGAGTCGGGGTGGGATGGGAGGTTGGTCTTCTTCAGGCTCGGGGTCCTCAGGCGAGGGAAGCTGCGTTCGCTCAGGGAGTCGGGCAGCAGCTGGCGCAGCTGTTCGCGGCGCTCCAGGCCCTTGAGCGCGTGCTCACCGAGGTCTTCGACCGCCGTGTCCGCGGGTGGCCCACCCGCGCCAAGTGCTTCCCAGGTTGCCCCGCTCACCACGAGCTGCCCACCGTGGCCCACGCCGCCGACCCGAGCCGCCCGGTTCACCATGCGGCCGAAGTAGTCCATCCGGCCGGTGACCGGATCGGGCTGTGCGTTCACGAGGCCGCTGTGGATCCCCATTCGTACCCGCAGTCCCCGGAACAGCCCGTCTTCGCTGGTGCCGGCCGCCTCGGCGATGTCCTCGTGATCGAGGCCCTCGGGCCAGGGGGCCACTTGGAGTCGCTCCTGGACCGCCAAAGACATCAAGACCGCGGGCGTAGCCTCCTGGAAGGCCACCATAAACGCGTCGCCCTCCGTCTTGACCTCGTAGCCGCCGAACTCACCTATGGCCTCACGAATGATGCGGTTGTGGCGGTCCAACAGCTCCTTGAAGTCGTCGCCGAAGTGCTCCCACAGCGAGGTCGATCCCTGGATGTCAGTGAAGACGAGGGTGACGGTTCCGGTGGGGGGCTGGACCATCCGGACATGCTATCGCGCTGGTGTGTGGGGGGGGAGCCGTCGTCCGTCACAGCCTTTCCCTCTCAGCAACCGTTGTCGGTCCCGGTGACCGTCATGGAGCCCAATGCCCGCCCCGGAAGGGACACGAGGCCATGTTAGGTTCGCGCCCCGTGTTCCTCCTCCGAGGGGAGTTCGGGGAACAGGGCGCTCGGCAGAGGGCCACATGAACGACGAGCTCCGGCATCAGACGAGCTCCGGCATCAGATCACCCACCGCGCCAGTCGCAGGGCTTTCTCGACGGGCCGCATCGCCCTTTCGGCGAGCCGGCTCGCAGGTCGTCGCCTGCTGCGCCGGGCCGAGGGGGTGGCGGACGGACAGCTGGGCGCTGCCATCGCCGTCTGGATCCGAGCCACAACCCCCAGTACCTGCCCCAGCCACGCGCGGGCCCCGGCGTCTTAGTCGGCTCTTTTGAGCTATAACCGATGGCTCAGCTTCACGAGCCGAGAAAGGCATGTCATGAGCAAACTCGACTGTCCCCACTGCGGAAAGCCTGGAATCTCGATGCTGAGAAAGAGTTTCCTGGGACCAGCTTTGCCAGCGACGTGCACTGCCTGTGGGAAGAAGATTGGGGTGCCCTACACCAGTGCATTCGTGTCGCTGCTGATCCTACTCCCCGGAATAGGTGTCTTCGCCATAGACCCTACAGCCCTCAAGTTTTCTATAGCCCTTAGTTGCC
>CAZQTQ010000449.1:0-2638 GCA_964596025.1 uncultured Rickettsiales bacterium | reverse complement strand
GTCCATCTTCGGTGGATACCGTTGGAGGCGAGAGTGGACGGTGACAGGCCCTCGCTTGAGGAGATTGCTAGGGAGGACATCGGTGAGTCTGGAGATCCTGAGGCGGACTCTCCCGAAGCCTGAGGGGTATGGGCCTGACCGTTGGCGCAAACCCCTCAGTTCAGTCTCCAACAGGAGCCGTGTCCGTCACTGCAGGACGCCTAGCTCAGCCGAGTGAACATAAGGCCCACTGTCTCAGCTCTGCTGGGCGGGCAGTACGTGATCGACAGGGTAGTCGAGCTGGTTGGGGTCTGGCTTGGCTCGCTGAGGGCCTCGTTCGTCGTCGGCCCCGAACAGTACGCGAACGTCCTCGACAATCATGTAAAGCGCAGGCACCAGCAAGAGGATGATGACGGTGGCAAACAGCACCCCAAAGCCAAGAGACACGGCCATCGGGATGAGGAATTTTGCCTGTACCGACTGCTCGAAGATCATCGGCAGCAGCCCAAAAAACGTCGTCAGTGAGGTCAGCATGATGGGGCGGAAGCGCCGCGCGCCACCCTGGGTGATGGCGTTGTACGCCGAGGCACCCTTGCGCCGGTAGCGGTTGGTCGTGTCTACGAGCACCAGCGAGTCGTTCACCACCACTCCGGCTAGCGCGATGATGCCGAGCGCGCTGACGAAGCTGAGCTGGTAGCCCATGATCAGGTGTCCCAGGACGGCTCCGACGAAGCCAAAGGGAATCGCGCTCATGATGATGACGGGTTGGATGTAACTCTTGAGGGGAATAGCCAACAGCGAGAAGATCACGAAGAGAGCCAACAGGAAATTGGGTCCCAGGGAGGCAAACACCTCGCCCTGTTCGCGTTGCTCGCCGACCAGGCCGACCTTTAGGTTCGGGTAGTCCTGCCGAAGCTGAGGAATAAGGTCTTTGTTGACCGCTGTGAGCACGTTGGTGGGCGACTTCACGCCCGGTGCCAGGGCGCTGGTGACCGTGACCACCCGGCGGCCGTCTTCGCGGTCGATGGTTGTGGGTGCCTGACTTCGAGAAAACTCGGCGACCTGGCTCAGCGGTACGAAGCCACCCGAAGGGGTGCGTATTTCCATTGCTTCGAGGTCGTATTCGCTGACCCTCTGCTCGAGAGGAAGCCTGACCATCACTCGAACTTCGTTTCGCCCACGCTGCTCCCGCAGGGCTTCCGCCCCGTAGAATGCTGTGCGGATCTGGCTTGCCACCATCTGGGATGTCACGCCCAGCGCTCGCGCGGCCTCCTCCTTCAGCTTGAAGTTGACCTGGCGTTTGCCGCCGACAAATCCATTCTCGACGTTGGTCAGATCCGAGTACACGCTCAAGGTTCCGGCGACATCGGCGCTGGCGGCCCTCAAGGTCTCGCTGGAGCGGTGCGAGAGTTGCAGCGCTACGGCGGCCCCGGCCGAGGGACCGATGGCTGAGGTGAAGACGACCGACTCAGCCCCGATGATCTCGGCGGTATCCGTCTGCCAGGCGTCCTTGAAGGAGGCCGAAGTAAACGTACGGGACTCCCCAGGCACGAGGTTGATCTCCAGGCTGACTATGTGACTGCCGGATTCGACTCCTCCGGGTCCGGGGCCCCGCTGCGGAGGAGCAGCGCCGACGCGCAGAAACATCCCTCGCAGGTACTTCTCGCCGCCGAATTTCTCCATGGTCCTCTCAGCCGAGGCCTGCAAGATCTCGCCGGCAGCCTCGGCTTTGCTGACGTTCGTCCCATAGGGGAACTGCACCGTGGCACTGAGTACGTCACCTTCCAGGGCGGGGAAGAAGCTGCGGGGAACGATGCCGCTCGCCACCAGGCCGACTGTCATGAACAGCAGCGCCAGGGCGAGAGCTACTGCTGAGTACCGCCACCGCACACAGAGAGCGACACCTGGAGCGTAGACCCGTCGAATGAAGGTCTCCAAGGACTCGGATATCCGGGTCTGTACCGCTGTGATTGGTTTCAGCCAACGTGGGTCTTCCCCCATGTGCGCGAGGTGGGCAGGAAGAATGAAGAAGGACTCCAGCAGGCTGAAGATGAGCACTCCGATGACCATCAGCGGGATGATTCGGAAGATCTTTCCAAACAGTCCGGGGATGACCAGCAGGGGGCTGAAGGCCGCGATGGTCGTGAGGATGGCAAACGACACCGGTGTCACCATCTCGCGGGCACCCTCGATGGCAGCTTCGCGCTTCTCGCGGCCCAGGAGCATCTTGGCGTAGCCCGCCTCACCGATGATGATTGCGTCGTCGACGACCATTCCGAGCACGATGATCAGCGCAAAGAGGCTGACCATGTTTACGGTCATGTCGAAGCCGGGCATCAAGAGAAACACGCCGAGGAATGAGATCGGGATGCCCAGAGCAACCCAGAACGCGAGCCTCAGGTTGAGAAACAGGGCCAGGACCAGCAGCACCAGCACCAGCCCGAGCCTCGCGTTTCGTACCAGCAGGTCGATGCGACCGCGAAGCATCTCGGAGTCGTCGCTCCATATGTCCAGGGTGACGTTTGCGGGCAGCTCCGTACGAAGCTCGCTGGAGTAGGCCCGCACCTCGTCGGCCACCCCCTGGGGGGTCTCGTTGCCGACCCGGTAGGCGGTGATGCGAACGGCGCGCTGGCCGTTGAAGAAGCTGGACTCATCCGAC
>CAZQTQ010000448.1:0-4073 GCA_964596025.1 uncultured Rickettsiales bacterium | reverse complement strand
TTGCCGAAGGAGTGTCCGGTGGTCGTGATGTGGGCCAGGACTCTCTCTGCGTCGGCGGGGATGGACACGGTCGTGGGCTCGATCTGGTCGTCGACGGTAGTTCCAGCGGCTGTCTCGCCAACCGTGATGTGCTTGAAGCCCCAGACGTTGGCGACCGCGCTCGCCCCGGCCGGGCGACCGGGTGTGAACACGAACCGGGCCGTCGTCCTCCACCCGTCCCCCGAAGCGTTCCCAGGCCCCACCCAGGTGTCGATGAAGGAACTCAGGGTCTGCGGCCCTTTGAGCAGGGAGGCGACCGGCGTCACGTCGACGTACTGGCACATCGGGATGCGGTAAGGCGTGATCTGTCGTAGCAGTTCGAGCGTTTCCCGCTCTTCGGCCGGCGCGTCCGGATTGAGCACGAGCTGCACGCTGCCCAGCCGGTCCCAGTGGTCGCAGACGCCCCCGTCGGGACACTCCAGCTCGAACCACAGGCCCACCTGGGCCCAGTCCCCCTCGTCGGGGAAGTCGCCGACCGCCTCCACAGTTCGGAGCCCCGAGTTTTGGTCCACCGAATCGAAGACCGTCACCGTGGTCACCTCGTCGGGGAAGTCGTCGTCGTCGGGGCAGCTGTACCAGGGGGCTGCGTCCTCGAAGTCGTAGAGGGCGACATCGGGGTAGCTGGGGCCGGAGTCGTCGTCGTCCGAGCCCGCAATCGGACCGCAGCCGACTCCGAGCAGGGCCGCGGCGAGAAGGAGCCTCAGGCTCAGCGATGGGGACTTCATTCGGGTCTCCGGGACTTCGTCGCCGCCTGGGCTACTGGGACAAAGGGGCGGGTGGTTCGGATGGCCATTGTGTCAGAAGCCCGCTCGGCTCAGGCTAAGATCCCGCGATGATCTCGGGCCTCAGGCAGCGTCTCCTCAGCGACGGCGATCTCGCGACCGATCCCCTCTGCCGGGAGCTCGTCCCCATCCTGCTCTCCCCCGCTTCTGTGAGCTCGGCCGGCTTCCCCTACCTCCACAAGCCGGCCTTCCTGCGACTTCGCGACTGGGTTCCGCACATCTTGGGAGAGGGCCCGAAGGTCCTGTCTGCCATCGAGCGCATCGAGGTGGCGGCCCAAGGAGCCGACCCCGGGGAGCTCGAAGCGCTCGGCCAGGCCGCCCGCGTGGTCCGGCAGGTTGTGAACACGGCCGCGGTCACCGCGCCACCCACCCTGTGGCTGCTCCGCCACGTCCTCTCGACGCTTCGGGATCTGGGCGTCTTGGACCGCTTGGTCGCGGGAGAGACCTTGACCCTGGAGGACTGTTCCCCCCTTCGGCCCGAGGAACTTCGGGTCGACTTGAACTTTCTTCTCGGTCGGAGCTACCTCGTCCGCAAGGGGCCCGGTGTCCGACTCGCCGAGCACGAGACGGCCCGGCGGGTTGTGCGGGAGACGCGTCCCTTGCCGGAGGGCCGTCCGGCCTCGCTCACCGCGGAGTGGCGCGCCGCTTTCTCGGGGGAGGAACTCGGTGCTTCGGTCTGCGATCTGCTCTTCGAGGTTGCCGCCGATCCGCCGCGACCCGGCCCGCGTGAGCCGGGTCGCTGGACGGCAAGCTTGGAGGACATAGAGCTGGGCTACCGCTTGGTTCCTATGGCCCTCGGCCTGTGGGCATCGGGAAGGACGCAGGCGCTGCTCGCAGCCGATTGCCTGAGTCCGAAGGCCCTCTGCCCTAAGGAACCGGAGGTGGGGGCGGCAGCCTTGCAGGTCCTCGGCGCGGCTGGTTCGGTGGACCCTAGTGGGGCCTGGACTTCGGTCGGCCGTCGCCTCCTCCAGCGGGGGATCGGCGCGCTTGGCATCATCGAGGCCTACCACGCCTACCTCGCTGAGTTGCCCGCTGTCCTTCGGAAGGGAAGGGGGGCGGTGCATGTGCAGCGGGGGTCCAACATCACCGCCAGCCAGGAGGCAAACCGTAAGACCTTCCTCGCGGCGAACGACGCCTTGGACCGCTTCTGCGCCGACACCGGATTTCACTACACGCTCTACATCGAGCATGCGATTGGGCGAGGTGAGGCCACTCGTCAGCGCTTCGAGCGCAGCGGCGACCGTTCCCTTCACTACTTCGGGGCGGATCTCGAAGACCCGGCCATCGATGCGGCTTTGACCGAACAAGCCGCGGGCCACCTGCCGCCGGGAATGCGCTTCGTGCGCAAGGCGGACATCGGTCGCCCGGAGGCCCTCATCGAGGCCATTGAAGCGGTAGGCCTCGATTCGGAGGGCGGCGTGATGGTCGTGGGCAACGGCTTCCACGAAGTGCGCGGTCAGAGTGACGCCGGGATGATCGCGGTCTTCGAGGCCTACGAGCGCGCGGGTCTGATCCTCCTCTTTACCGAAGAGAGCGCTCTCTCGGTGGACGATCTCCTTGAGACGGCCTGGAACACCTACCACTCGGGCTTCCGCTACGTGCACGAGCGGTCGGGCCAGGGGCTGCGACCCGCAACGAGCCCCGTTCCGTCCACGTACGGCCCCCCGCTTCCAGCGAGCTGGACCGAGTGCGCGTCCCGCGCCGGCTATGTCCGGGCCCAGGACTACTGCAGCCGCAGCCGTAGCATCTTCCCCTACCCGACCTCCAATGGGCACAACCCATCGATCAGCCACAACCACTTCTTCGTGCCGGGTCGCATCGCACAGAGGCTTGGTCTGGTGGACGACCCCAGCGCTGCAGGGGCCAGGCCCTAAGTCTTCAAGACGGTCACGGGGAACACCTCTTTCGTTGCCTTCGAATCTTCGGCCGATTATGCGCGGAAATCCCCTCGGCTCTCTACCGACCCGCGCCGGTCCCCTCCGCTAGGCTGGGAGTCATGTCGGCGTTGAATAAGACGGCGTACCTCCTTGTCCTCCTAGGGCTGCTGAGTGGCTGCCCCGAGCCGGAGGCGGGTCCACCCGGTGGGCCAGGGGGTGGGCAGACCACCGGCGACGACGACGATTCTGCCTCGGTGGGTGACGACGACGACTCGGCCTCCGAATCGGTTACGGCAACCGTGGGTCCGGCCGGTGGCGAAGTAGAGCTCCCCGGTGGGGTGCGCCTCGTCGTGCCTGCAGGGGCGCTGCCCGAGGAGGCCGACTTCACCCTGAGTACCCAGGCTCCCGAAGCAACCTCGACCGGGATGGAGGACGGAGCCTTCCAGCGCATCCTCACTCCCTTTGGAATCAGCCCGCACGTGACGAGCCAGGGAGAGCCCTTCCAGCTCCTCGTTCCGGTGCCCAATGAGGGCCTTCCGGGTGCTTCGACCTCGGCTGAGATCGTGCTCGTTCCGAGCGGCGACGGCATCCACGACAGCCGTGTGCTGGGTGCCTCAGTGGATCGGGTCCACCCCGTGTGGGCGCCCAGTGAGACCGATGAGACCAGCGCCACGTTCCTCCACCCCACTACCACCGGCGCCAACTACCAGCCGATGGTTCGGATCGTCGACGAGGACGATGGGGCGCGCGATCATGTCCTGGCCGATTTCAAGCTGGGGCATCCTTGCAGCGAGGTGCTGGACGGTTGGCTCGATCCGGCCGAGATCCCGGCCGACATCGACACTGTGGTTTCCCTAGTCTCCATTATGGATGTCGAGGTGGAGGCCGCCTACCTCGCCCACGCCGCGAGTCCCACCGACCAGCAAGCCTTCCGTGATGCAGTCAACCGCTTTTTGGCGCGCATTTGCATAGGAACCTACCGGTCCCGGGCCTTCTACTCTGGCTCCATGGGTCTTCCTGCTGCCGAGAGCGCGCCGGGAAACCCTGCCATCCCGCTCGCTGCCGGCTGGTCCAGTACCACAGATGCTGTTTGCGGCAGCCTCAGCGGTGAGGCCAATGGAACCGGAATCACGATCTTCTTCAACCGGTTCTGCCAGGAGAGTCCGTCCTATGTTGGCTGGGAAGATGCGTCGTACGGCTTTCCTGGCTACAACACGGCTCCCTCGGCCGGCGTGCCGAACGGCAGCAATGCCGATGCCCTCGAGCAGACCGTCGCCCACGAACTCTTTCACTACGTCGAAGATTGGGCGGATTGGACGCTGGAAAACCTGCACGACGCCGAAGGCGACGACTTCCCGCCAGGCAGCGGCTGGCG
>CAZQTQ010000447.1:0-4076 GCA_964596025.1 uncultured Rickettsiales bacterium | reverse complement strand
GATCTGCAACGGCCTCGACGACGACTGCGATGGCTACACGCCTTCAGCCGAGACCGATTTCGACGGTGATGGATACGTCACCTGCACCCCTTGGACGGGCACCGACTCGAGCATCGTCAGCGGCGGGGACTGCAGCGACTCCAGCGACGCGGTCTATCCCGGAGCGACCGAGCTGTGCAACCGCTTCATCGACAACTGCGGCGGCTCGCTCCCAGCGGATGAAATAGACGGCGACTCCGATGGATTCACCCCATGTGAGGGCGACTGCGATGACGGTGAAGGGGCGGTCTATCCCGGCAACGGCGTCTGGGAGGATCCGAATGACGGCTACGACTCCAACTGCGACGGTGTCGACTGGGTCAGCCTCAGCGAGGCCGACGTTGAGATTCTGTCGGATCGGGCACTCAGCTACTTCGGCTGGACAGCATGCGGCGGCGGCGACTTCGATGGCAATGGAGTGTCCGATGTCGTGGTAGGGGCTCCGTACCACTCGGAGTCCGGCGTGCAGTCTGGGCGTGCCTTTGTTTACTCGGGGACTGATATTGCAGACCCCTCGGCCTCCCCCGTCGAGACCGGTCAGGCCGCAGCGATTCTGGTTGGGGAATCGTCCTGGAACTCGGCCGGCGAGCAAGTCTCCTGGGCCGGCGATGTCGACGGCGATGGCACAGATGACCTGTTGACCTCGGCTCACTGGTTCGACGTCGCCACGACTGCCGGCATCAATCATGGACGGGCCTATTTGACCTTCGGTTCAACGCTGAGCAGTTGGACAGCAGAAGCTGAGATGGGCCAGGCCGATGTGACGTTCAATGGCCCCAACGACAACGCACAACTGGGCAAGGCTCTGGGATCGGCCGGCGATGTAGACGGGGACGGGAGAGCAGATGTCTTGTTCTCGGCCCCGTATTTCGGCGACTCCCACATCAACGAAGGTGCTGTCTACGTCTTCTTTGGCAGCACCCTGGTTGGGGAGGTGGAATACGGTCCTGCGACCTTAGAGGCAGAAGACGGAGACGTCAGGATTATGGGCGCCACCAACTTTCTCCAAATTGGGGATTCCGTAGCCTCCATCGGTAACGTGGATGGAGACACCTACGCTGATTTGGTCATAGGTGTTGTACATCAGGACGATCCGAGCAGAAGCCTCGACAACTCCGGAGCTGTCTACGTCTTCCTTGGGGACCAGTTGAAGACCGGGGCGACGGCGGAGGTCCAGTTGGCCGGAGTGACCATTCTGGGTAACCAGGACGAGGGGTGGTTTGGCTCCCAGGTGGCATCGGCGGGGGATTTCGACGGCGATGGGCGGGATGACCTGCTGATTGGTGCAAGGTTTGAGGACCGGGATTACCCGTCGTCCGCGGACGACAACGCAGGCCGCGCCTATCTTTTCAAGGCTTCTACGCTGGTCACGTCTTCGTCGTTCGATGCCGACGATGCCGATGTAGTGATCGTCGGAGCGGATGACGAGGATTGGCTGGGCAAGGGCCTTGACGGGGTTGGCGACTTCGATGGCGACGGATTTGACGATGTCTTGGTTGCTGCCCCGGGAGCCAGCGGCGGCGAAGGGGAAGCGGCTGGCATGCTGTACCTCTTCTCTGGAGGGTCCATCAAGGGTGGCGGTCAGTTCACAGCCAGCTCCGGGGCGGCCGTTGCCTTTTCCGGTGAAGCAGCGGTGGATCGCGCGGGACTCAACGTCTGCGGGGCGGGAGACCTGGACGGAGACGGAGCCGACGATCTCATCATCTCTGCGCCGACCAACGACGGCGGCTATCCGGAGGGCGGGAAGGCCTACCTCTTGATCAGTCCCTGGTAAGTCGACGCCAGCGCCTGAGTCCGAGGAAGCTGCGAGGTTCAGGCTTCAGTTCTCCAGCGTGCTGCTCTCGCCTCCGAAGATGAGGTAGCACTGGCCTCCGCGCTCGACGACCGAGCTGCTCTTGTTCGCACCGACGAGGATGTCGTCGTAGCCGTCTCCATTGACGTCGCCTCCGACGCTCAGGGCTTCACCCACCCAGTGCGGGTACTCGTCCCCCAGCCAGGTGGCCAGCGCTACATCGTCGGGACGGGTGCTTTCGGTGGGCCAGCTGCTGGCTGAGCTCGAAATGAGGTGGACTCGGCCCGAGCGCGCCAGCGCACTGCTAAGCCCTGCCGCTTCGGGTGCTCCCACCACCAGGTCGCCTAGGCCGTCCCCGTCGAAGTCGCCAGTAGCCAGGGTGTAGCCGACCGAGTCGAGCTCTTCCTGGCCCACCAAGCTGAACTCCGCATCCCCTGGTCCGCGGGTCTCGCCCAGGGCCGCACCTCCGACAAAGACGTAGAGGGCTCCCGAATCAAAGGGGCTGTCATCGTTGTGGGGGGCACCCACGATCAGGTCGGCATTGCCGTCCCCGGTGACGTCGCCGCCGGCTATGCCCTGGCCAAAGATGCTGCCGGCCTTGGTGCCGACCAAGATCGTGTCGGCTCGACCGTTTGCGGGGTCGTCCGCCTCGAGCAGGACCTCGCTGTCCCAGGTGGTGCGGCCATGGATGACGTAGACCCGGCCGAGTGGCCCATCCCCCCCATCCATCACTCGCGACTCGGGCGCGCCGATGGCGAAGTCGTCGATGCTGTCGCCGTTGATGTCCCCGAGTCCTGCGAGGGTCATTCCGGCGTTCGAGCCCCAGCAGTCGGTGCAGCCCGGCCGAAGCCGTACATCGGCGGTGCTTGCTGCCAGCGTGACGATGGGGGCTGTGGTCCCGAAAAACACATAGACCTGCCCCTCACTGCTGCTGGCCTGAGGGGAGGTCGCGGCGAAGTCCGGTCGCCCATCGTCGTTGATGTCACCGATGGCGCCCAGGCCCATGCCAAAGCGGGCGTTGTCGGCGTCGGGCAGGATCTCGATCGCGTCGTCCGCGATGGGACCGATGGTGGCCGGCCAGCCCGAAGCGCGGCCAAAGAGGATCCATACCCGGCCTGCCTGGGCATTGCCCTGGGCGTGGTGTGGCGCAGACACCACAATGTCGTCGTAGCCGTCACCGTTCCAGTCGCCCGGGCCGACGACGACGAAGCCCAGGTCGTCGTTGGGCTCTCCCTCCCAGGCAACATCTGCATCGCTGAGCGGCGTCTCCGGGCCCCACGTGGGTTCTGCCGAGCCAAAGAAGAGGTAGAGCTGGCCTGGATCGGAGCCCTGCTCCTTCTCTCCTCCTGCTGGTGCACCGATGGCGATGTCGTCGAAGCCGTCCCCGTTGACGTCTCCGACGATGGCCACGGACTCTCCGGACCAATCGTTCTCGCGGCTGGACGCGAACGACACGAGGTTGGCCACGCTGTTGGCTGCGATGGAGCCTGTGTCGTCGTCGTCCCCGACGGTGGTGTCGTCGTCGCCGGTACCGGTGTCGTCGTCTCCGGTGCCCGTGTCGTCGTCGTCTCCTGCTGAGTCGTCGTCTCCGGTCCCCGTGTCATCGTCTCCTGTGCCGGTGTCGTCGTCGTCCTCGTCGGTTCGGTTGCTGCAGCCGCAGACCAGGAGGCAGCTCAAGAGAGCAAGGATCCCTGCGAAGCGGTACGAAAAACAATCGGCGCCCATGGCCCGGATGATACCCCCATTGCTGGGTGGGGTGTGGCGCTGAGCCAGCGGGCGTGCTACCCGATCCACTAATGCCTACTCCGCACTCGGCCCCCCGGGAGTCCCTCTTCGTCACGGGTGGAACCGGCTTCTTGGGCCGTCGCCTCGTCCAGATGCTGGCCCGCGAGGGACACGACCTCCTGCTGCTGGTGCGCAAGTCGAGCCGGCGCCGGGCGCGGGCCTGGATTGCAGACTGGCGGAGCGAAGAACCCGAGGCGGCAGGCCGCATTCGACTCTTGGGCGGCGACCTCGGCCGCGAGGAGATCTTCGACGACGAGCGATCCCGCAAGCGGGTCATGGGGAGTGCACAGTCCTTCGTGCATCTTGGGGCTGCCACCGATCCGGCGGTCGATCGGACCTACGGTTTTGCCGTCAACGTGGACGGAACCAGGCGCGTCTTGGACCTCGCCCGGCTGCACGGCGGTCTTCGTAGGGTCTTGGTGGCGAGCGATGCTCAGGTCTCCGGCAACCACCGAGGCCT
>CAZQTQ010000446.1:0-4088 GCA_964596025.1 uncultured Rickettsiales bacterium | reverse complement strand
TGTCCCCCATGCCCTCGTCGGAATCTGGGATGCCGTCGCCGTCGCTGTCGCTGTCCTCGGCGTCAGGTATTCCATCGCCGTCTTCGTCCCCGAAGCCTTCTGCCGAATCGGACAGGCCGTCGCCGTCGCTGTCCGCGTCCGGATCCGCCGCACCCCACTTCTCCGCGTCCAAGGGATCGCCTTCGATACAGACTCCGCTCGCGTACTCGCAGACCCCTTCGGTGGGCCCGCAGCCCGCGGAGCTGCAATCGGCGAGGCAGAGGCCCTCGTAGCAGGTCGCAGTGCCAGCACAGTCGTTGGGGTAGGCGCAGGCCTCGCCGATCCCCGCGGTCCCCTCAGGACCGAGGTAGGTCAAGCGCAAGGCATCCCATGCGGTCGTCGCCGTAGCCGAGCCCCCGACGTTCTGCAGCGTCACGTGGTTGCGTGTGCCAGCGACGAACTTGAAGGCCATGTCGGCAAAGACGGGAAGCCAGGCCCCGGTCTCCTGACTCTGGTCCAAGGCGAAGATGGCGTGCCCACCCATAAAGGCGATGTTGAGCAGCGCCATCGTCGCCCTCTCGTCGGTAGCAGTGGGGATGTAGGCCTCGACCGCGTAGAGACCCGTCTGGGGGAAGGTCGGCGTCCAGGTGCCGGTGACAAGCGGACTCGTGAGGGAGGCGGTGACCTGACCGTAATAGTGGCTGGCGTAGCCGCCCGAGGACCAAGAGTCGACGTCGTCAACCGAGCTGCCATTCGTAAAGTCGAAGCCCGCGTCTTGGTTGTCGACGATGAGACCGCCTTCCGGAAGCTCCGTCAGTGGCTCGCAGGCAACCGAAGGCATGCCCCCGTAGGTCCCGGGGATGGTCCACAGCGAAGAAGTCGTCTCCGAACAGCTGCCGAAGTAGGGGTCGGTGGGCTGACCGCCGATGCGAACCTCGAAGTGAAGGTGGGGCCCGGTCGACGCGCCCGAACTGCCGACCTCGGCCAGGACCTCGCCGCAGGCCACTTCATCTCCGCTTGCTGGAAGGATGGACCCCTGCTTGAGGTGCCCGTAGTAGGTCTCCGTACCGTCACTGTGTTGGATCGCGAGGTAGTTCCCCAATTCCCCGCCGTCGCAATCTCCGGTCGTGCACTCGTCGTAGAAGCCGTCGACGACCTGAATCACCGTACCCGCCGCAGCAGCCGCTACTTGGCGCCCGGTTGCCATCGATCCCCAACCTCCGATCCCGAAGTCGGTTCCATCGTGGCCGGCAAGGGTGATGCCCCCACAGGCCCAGTCCTGGCCGCTGTGGTCCATGTAGGCCGTGGGGTAGAAATACACGGCGTGGTCAGCCGTCGAGGGGAAGGAGTGGCTGACTGACTGCGCCCAAGCCGCCCCCACCACCCCGCTCATACTGGCGACCGTGATCAAAGCGACAAGAACCGGGGCGCTGGGGGACAGGAAGCGCTTCATCGCCCGCAGGGTACTCGGTTCTCAGGGTTTGGGGAGGACTTCCGTAGGCCCCATCGGGGGTCCCTGACGCCGGCGACGTTCGTCGCCGCAGCGCTCGCGGCGGTCGGAACCAGACTGGAGCCAGTTCAAGCGCCGAGAGATGACCTCGACCAATCCCTGCCGCGTGCCGACATCGGAGTACAGGAGTAGACGCCTCAGGCGCTCCTCCACGTGCCGGTCTCGGAGGAAGAGCAGGCGGAGGGACTCGGCGCTGGCCGGGGACATCCCCAGGCGGAGCGAGCGGGAGTAGAGCAAGGCCTGTTGCACCTCGATGCGGTCAGGAGCCAGTGCCCAACTCTGCTCGAGCGACACGTGCGCAGCCGCAAAATCCCCCACCCCCCCAACCGCACCAGCCCGATTGACGTGGACGCCCCAGTTCCGCGGATTCGCCCGGGCGGTGTCGTGCCAGAGCGCAACTGAGCTCTGCCAACGATCTGCCTGCTGGAAGGAGGCGACGCCCAGGGCGCAAGCGAGGAGGAAGAAGGTCAAGCCAGTGCGGGGCCGACGCGAAGCCGGAAAACGCCGAAGGACCGGAGCCAGCGCGAAGGCTAGTCCGAGGCTGGCCAGCAGGGTGTAGCGGTCGGCAATGGGAAAGTTGATGGGGACCAAACCGGCCACCGGCGCCATGGCGAGAACCCACCAGAGGAGGGCAAGTTGGACCGAGCCGGCGAGCGGACCGCGGAGACGCAAGGCCAATCCCAGGACCAAAGCGAGGACCCCGACGGCAAGAAGGGCTCCCGTAGCTGTCTCACAGATCGGTGAGAACTCGGGGACGGCAACAGATGCCCCAGGATGAAAGAGCCGGAGAAAGTAGCGGAGCTGCAGGCACAAAGCGGGGCCAATGCTCGCCCAGAGCCCGTCGCCCAGCGCGCAGCGCCCCAAATCGTGCGGGCCGTAGAGCCGCCAGTTCACGCCCAGCAAGATCGCCGCGATCAGACCCCAGGTAACCAGGTCAAGGGGCCGACCCACCCACCCCGGTCGAGATGAGTCCGCCGTCTCCCGGTCGTCGTTCGCGGAGACCCGCCCCTGGGCCGCCTCCTGCTCTCCCTCCCTACCCCAAGGCCCCAGTCCCGAGTCCCGGGCAACCGCCAGCCAGGGAAAGGCAAAGGGGATCAAGACCACCGCAGTCTTGGACAGGCCCGCGGCCAGGGCCCAGCCGAGCCAGGAGCGCCGTTGACCGAGGAAGGCTTGGATAGACAGCAGCAAGAAGAAGGTACTCAAGCAGTCGCGGGCGTTGCTCGCCCAAGAGATCGTCTCAATCCGCAGGGGGTGAAGCCAGACGACACTGGCGAGGCCAAGCGCCAGCATGCGGTTGAGATCAAAGCCCCTCCCCAAGATGCGGACGAGGAGAGCCGAAGATGCGGCGGCCAAGGCGAGGTTGCCACCCTTGACCACCTGGACGAGCGGAATCCCAGTAAGGGCCGACACGTCGTTGAGAAGCCACAGCCAGCTGTGAAGGAGGGGGTACCAGACTCCGTCGAAAGACTGGCTCCAAGCCGAGGCGAGTGAATCCAGCGCGGGATTGGCGCTGAGGTAGCGGTTGTCGTCCCAGTTGAGGGCCTCTCCGAAGAGGCCCGGAAGGAATGTGAATCCAACCGCAAGCGCACCGACCCGCTCGGCGCGAAGAGCCTGCTTGCGCCCTCGGCTCAGAACCTCACTCCGGCTCCAGCAGAGATCGCCAAGTAGAAGGGCGGGCCGAGCATGCCCCCCTGCGCATCAAAGCCGAAGAAGAAGGCCGAGTCCGGGGGCAGTACCTCGCCTCCGGCGATCACGGACCAGCCGCCCAAGGGTCGGACCTCGCCGACTGAGTTCTCGAGGGACAGGCGCCCCAGGACTCCGATGCGAACGTGGAAGATGCCCATCGCATGCCGGTAGCTCACGCCGGCCGCCGCCGTCGGTAACCAGATGGGCCCGTAGGGGGCGACGGGTCCGCTCGTCGCGGCCGCGATCGCCACATCGACGTGCAGGCCTGAGAGCAGATGAATGCCTATGTCGATGGGGATACGGACGTAGGAGAAGTCGTGGACGTAGCTGTAGCCGGCGGAGACGCGGAGCCGAAGCCGGGGCATCTCGGCGGGAACGATGGGGCCACTGCTGGCGGCGCGCGGGCGTGAGCGGGCCCTACGCGACGGGGCGGACTTCCGTGTTCGGCTGGAGCTGGTGACCCGCAGGGTCCCACCCTCCCCGACAACCGCAGCAATCGAATCCGTGGCCTCGGGGGGAGCTGCCGGCTGGCCCCCCTCGGCTTCGAAGCTGAACTCGTCTGCCCCCACCCGGTAGCCGTAGCGCACCGGATCGCCCCCAGTGTCGAAGTCCGCCAAGACGACGAGGTCTACGCCATCGTCGACGGCGGCAAGGGCGAACTGGGTAGCTACGAAGTCGCGAGCCACGGGGTCATAGCTGGCAGCCCGCAGAGCCCGGTCGCGATCCCCCACCGCCACGACAATGGCTTGGCTGCCGGGGTTCAGTTCGACGAGGGCGCTGTCCAGTCCCCCCGTACGCTGCAGCTGAACAAAGTGCTGTCCTGGGGCGAGCTGAATCGGGCCCGACGGCGGCTCGATCTCTCGACCGTCCACCCGCAGGCGCCCACCGGCTTCGACGAAGGCACGCAGAGACG
>CAZQTQ010000445.1:1159-4095 GCA_964596025.1 uncultured Rickettsiales bacterium | reverse complement strand
AGCCCCGGTGCCGGGAAGGGCATCGCCAAGAAGGGAGGCGATGGCGTGGGGCCGAGCCGGGCTGTTGTGACGCGAACAGGGCTCGGGAAGGACCGCGGCCACGATCTGCTCGGGCTGCCCTTGGCCCAGCCAAGAGGACACGGCCGCGCCCTTGTCGCCCGGTGAGGCCGCCTCCACCATCCGGACAAAGGCCGCACGGCTCGACTCGGGCAGCCAGTCCAAGAGCCAGGGCGCCCTCAGGTTTTCGGCCCGTCCTACCGCGACGAGACAGCGGGCAGCATCGGGGGCTTGGGGGCGATCGATGTAGGTCAAGGAGGTCGACATGGACCGGACCCTACTGGCGGCACCTGAGGGGGTCAAGCGGTCCGGGAAGCGGCTCCCATCGAAGTCCGATCACCGCTCGGGGGCCGGCTCAGCTCACCGTCGGGGGACCAACTGGGGAAGCCGGTCCGAGAAGGCCTCGAGGAGATCTCCCGGCCGGGCAGGCCCGTCGGAGTCCACTAGGTCGAGGCTGTGAGCCAGGGAGCCAATGAGCTCCTCGGGGGACTCGCCACCGAGCCGGAGGTCCGTCAAGGTGGGGCTTCCCCGCCGCTTGGCGAGACGCTCACCCTGATCGTCCCGCAGCAAAGGGACGTGGGTAAAGCGCGGCGGGGGCGCTCCGAGTCGTTGGTAGAGAAGAAGCT
Source organism: uncultured Rickettsiales bacterium (assembly GCA_964596025.1). Lineage (GTDB taxonomy): Bacteria > Myxococcota_A > UBA796 > UBA9615 > UBA9615 > CAZQTQ01. The sequence continues at coordinate 3,412 of CAZQTQ010000445.1, read as the reverse complement.
GCCGGCTCGTGCTTTGAACGAGGTCCTCACCCCGAAGCACCTCCGTCATCCCCATGGCAATGTCGTCCACCACACATGCGAGCTGGTAGACGTGCGAACCGTCCTTTCCGCGCACAATGAAGTCACCGCAAACCTCACAGGGGCGATCTCCGCTGGGGCCCCGCCATCGATCGTCCCAGATGTAACGCTCGTCGCCGACCCGGATGCGAAGGGAGCAGGGTTTCTCAGGACGTTGGGGTCCGGAGCGGCAGGTTCCTGGGTAGGCCAATTCACCGCCATGTGGCGCGCTGGCGGCCTCCCGCACATCCCTGCGGCTGCAGCTGCAACGAAAGAGCTCGGGCCCCAAGGCCTCAAGTGCGCGCTCATAGAGCTGAACCCGCTCCGTCTGGCGGTAGGGTCCGCAGGGGCCACCCCGGTCGGGCCCCTCGTCCCAGTCAAAACCCAACCAACGCAAGTCCTCCAGCTGAGCCTTCTCGGCTTCTGGCTTGCAGCGCTGGCGATCCAGATCCTCGATGCGCAGGACGAAGCGACCCCCAGCTGCTCTTATCTGCAACCATCCCAGGAGCAAGGTACGGGCATGCCCAAGGTGCAGTGAGCCGGTGGGACTTGGCGCAAAGCGGCCACGGGGACCGGAGTCACTCTCCAAAGGCTGCAAGAGGGCTTTCCAATCGTCAGTCACTCGGGGAGGATACCGCCACAATGTCGACCGGTCCGAAGCAGGTGGGGCTCTTTGGTGGCTCCTTCAATCCTCCCCACATCTGCCACCTGCTCTCCTCTGTCCACTGCCTGGAGACGACCGACCTTGAGGCCGTGTGGTGGCTCCCCGTGTGCCGACACGCCTTCGACAAAGACCGTGAACTGGTGCCCTTTGCACACCGGCTCGAGATGTGCCGACGCGCCACCGCCGGCTACACCGGCATCGAGGTCTGCGATGCCGAAGAGGAAGCGGCCGAGCGCTCCTATACCATCGACCTCCTGGAACGCTTGCAAGCCCAGCACCCGGATACGGACTTCACCTGGATCTTGGGGAGCGACATCGTGGAGGAATTGCCTCTCTGGCACCGCTGGACTGAGCTGAGGAACCGCATCCGCTTTCTCGTCGTCGGACGCGGAGACGGCTCGCTGGGAGAGAACCTGCCCGAGGGGGCAAGCTTCCTGCTTCGGAACTTCCACCTCCCCGACCTCTCGTCCTCGGCAATCCGCGAGGCGCTGGCATCGGACCGACCGGTGGATTCCTGGCTACCCGGCGGGGTCAGACAGTATCTGGACGAGCATCCCGACCTCTATGGAGGCTGAGTCCCAATCACGGATTGGAACACTGCCCGGACTCATGGGCACCGCATTCTTGTTCCTCTTGGCGCAGGGGGGCGCCATGTTCGGAACCGCCATCCTCTATCGATTGGCCGACGAACCCGGACCAGCGCCAGACTGGGTCAGCGAGCGACTCCTGGGGGTCGCGGTCGCAACTTGGGTTATCGCCATCCCCTTCGGCCTGGTCTTCGGCCGGTGGGCCCTGAACTGCTCCTGGGATGGGTTGGGGCTGCAACGAAAGGGGCTGGGTGCGGCTGCGCTCCGCGGCGCAGTCCTCGGCATGGCGCTCGCTGGAATCCCCATCGGCCTTTTCTGGTTGCTGGGGGCCTACAGTGTCACGGTTGAGATCGAAGCCACAGGCATTCTTGGCAACGGCGGAGCAGCACCAGCAATCGCGATCCTCCTCGCCGTTGCGGGAATCGCCGTCTGCGCCTTCGGAGAAGAACTCTTCATACGGGGCCTCGCCCTCGGCTTCCTACTCCAAAAGATGCCGCACTTGCACGCTGTGGTGATTTCCTCTCTGCTTTTCTCGGCCCTGCACGCGGCCAACCCGGAAAGCTCACCATCGAGTCTCTTCGGCGTCTTTGTTGCCGGCCTACTGTTGGCTGAACTCCGCCTCCAGCGGGCCAACCTCTGGGCGCCCACGGGGCTCCACCTGGCTTGGAACGCCACCATCGCTGTGTTCTTTGGGCTCCCCGTTTCGGGCTTCTCGCTGCCTGCCGTAGTCCGCCTTAGCCCGCCGGACGGGAGGATAGAGACCCTGTTCCTCGGTGGCCCCTTCGGTCCAGAGAGCGGCCTGCTCTTTATCGGGGCCCTGCTCCTGGCTTGGCTGGTCGAGATTCGAAGGGGACGCCGGGCGGTGCGGGGGAAGGAGGCCCCCCCCGGGGGCGACCTCAGCGAGGGGCACCCGTCAGAGTCGTAGCCGGCAAGTCGCAGAGTTCT
>CAZQTQ010000445.1:0-1149 GCA_964596025.1 uncultured Rickettsiales bacterium | reverse complement strand
GGTTCCTTCGGAGTCCCACGCCACGTCGACACTGCGTATCGGCAGGTAGTCGATCTCGCCGTGCTTGCCCACGACGCCGAAGCGGACCCGTTCGGCCAACCACTCGGGCACCCGGCCCTGGAGGCCCGAGTCAGGGGGTATGCGGTAGTCACTGACAACGTGGACCGTTCGCCGGGTATGCAGCTCGTAGGTGTCAATCGCCTCCACAAAGGCGCGCACCGAGCGGATCGCGGTGCGGTGGCGCAATCGGTAATCGACGAGGTCGACTTGAGCATCCTCGGGGGGGAGGCTCCGAAGACCACGGAACAGACGCCCCCACAGGCTGGTGGAGCCAGCGTCCCGATCGATCAGAATTCGGCGTCGTCCGCTTGCCATAGCAACCACCTCATCCTCCAAGGGGAGAGAAGCCGTTTTTAGACTATAGGCTCACGGTGCCATCGCTTCAAACCGAGACTGAAGGCCGGCTCAAGCGAGAATCCGAGGCCGACGTCGCAAGAATGCCGCAAGACCAAGGGCCACGAGCCACAACGAGACCTGCGTGGTGGGGTGGGTCTGGGCGACGGCGCACGAACAGCCGAACTCCACCACCGTGGGGCTGGCCTCGGGTTCCCCAGCGCTGGGGCCATTGAAGTCGTCCATGGAGCTTCCGTCGTCCAGGCCGCCCCCACCGGAGTCGTCGCCGCCGGCGCCGCCCTCGCCCTGGTCGCCCGAATCGTCTCCGCCGCCACCGCTTGAGTCGTCGCCCCCCCCGCCGCTGTCGTCTCCGCCCTCATCGTCGGTGGTGTCGTCACCGGACCCGCTCTCGTCTTCCGACCCACCGCCTTCGTCCGATCCATCCGGACCTTCGCCACCGCCCTCGTCTCCGCCACCGCCTTCGTCCCCTCCGCCGCCCTCGTCTCCACCAGACAGCGCTTCGTCGGTGCCATCGCAGTCCTGGTCAATCCCGTCGCCCGCCACTTCGGGCGCACCGGGGTAGACCTCGTCCCAGCTGTCGTCGCAGTCCCCTTCACAGACCCGCACGCCGTCAGAGTCCGCATCGGCTTCGGAGGTCAAGAGGCCATCGCAGTCGTTGTCCTCACCGTCGCAGGCTTCGGCCGCCCCGGGGTAAGAGGCACCGGTTGTGTCGTCGCAATCCCCGGCGCACAGCGT
>CAZQTQ010000444.1:2141-4099 GCA_964596025.1 uncultured Rickettsiales bacterium | reverse complement strand
GGTGCAGCCATCAAGGCGGACCGCAGCAGCGGAGGTGTTGTACACCTCGAACCACTCCTCATCTGCGCCTAGTGAACTCGATGAATGAACCATGATCTCGGTGATCACTAGGTCACCCGTCTCTGGGTAGGGCTGCAGGGCCGGGCAGTCCGGGTTGAGTGTGCCCGGGGTTCCGTAGGCTGTGTAGGTCTCGCTGTCGCCGTCATCGTCGGTGATTGTGGTCGTGAAGTACGCGTTGTCTTCGGTGGCCAGGCACCAGCTGGCCATGTCGTCGTTGCTCTCAGCATCCACCGAGTTTCCACTCAGGCTCAGGCTGTAGCCGCGGTAGGCGTCGCCAAAGGACTCCCAGTTGTAAATGATCTCATCAATGGTCACCAACGAGGTGCCCTTGGCGCAGCTGAGTTTCAGGCTCTCGTCTCCGCTGTCGTTGAATGTGAGCGAGGTATAGGGGTAGTTGGACACCACAGCCCCGTCGCTGGTGAGTGCGGTGTCGGTCTTGGACAGCAAGAGGGTCTGGCCAGCGGAGATGACGGTAGTGCCGAGCTCGTTGTCGAAGGTGTGTTCGTTGGCCGAATCGGCACCGACCGCCTGGTCGGCCAGCACACATCCGCGGAGATCGAAGGCCTGGGTGCTTGGGTTGGTCAGCTCAACCCACTCTTTGAGGCCGTCAAAGTTCTTGACCAGGATCTCGGAGATGACGATGTCGCCTGGCTGGCTTGGTGTGGCGCCCATGGCCTCGTCGCAGACCGCCTCAGCCCCGGGACTTCCGTAGTCAGGCTGGCCGTCAACGATTGCGTAGGTGGCGGCCTCGCTGCTCGGAGCCTCGCACCAGTTCGAAGCATCGTCGTTGGTCGTGGCGTCCGTGCCCTTTGCGAATGCCGAGGACGTCCCAGTCGAAGGTGACTTCGTCGATGGCGTGGCGGGTGCCCACACCGTCGGGGCAGAACAGGCCGAAGCTCTCCTCGGGGTCACCCTGGTTCAGGGTGATGACGCTGTGCCAGTCCACCTGGATCGGAACCTCGCCCTCGTTGGTCCCCAAGTACTCTCCGCCACCGAATAAGACGTACGCGCCGCCCTCGACCACCACCGAGTCGTAGATGGTGAAGTCGTGGGGGGCCGTGCCGCCGTCGACGAACTGACAGCCGACGAGGTCGACGGTTGCGTCTGAGGTGTTGAGGACTTCAATGAACTCCGGCCGCCCGACGTTGGGCTCGGCCTGGACCTCGGTGATCACCAGGGAGCCGGCGGGGATGGCGTCGAGGATGTAGACGCCGTCGTCGTCGTCTCCTCCTCCGGGGCCCAAGGCATCGCAGGCGGTGGTGAGCGCGAGGAAGGCTGCGCCGAGAAGGAGAGGAAAGCGACGGATCGTCTGGGGCAGTTGCGAGTGCATGTGGTGTACAAAGGCTCCGTGTGATGGTCGAAATCGTAGCAGCCGGTAGGAAAGCGACAACGTGATCCCCCCCCACCTGAGAGAGTGCTTGACCGTTCTTGCCACAATGCTGCTCTTGGGGCTAGTGCTGGGATGTGCCCACGTGCCGGGGAGTAGGGCCAGCGCGGCCGCCGAAAGTGCCTTAGCGCTGGAACAGCGGCTCGCGTCGGAGGAAAAGCGCATAGCGGAGATTCGCGACGCCCGCGGTCCCGCCGCGGCTCTCGGCGAGGTTGCCCAACACGAGGATCCGGCGATTCGGGTGGCTACGGTACGAGCCCTGGGTGCGATCGGTGCAGCCTCGGCGGTTCCCTTGCTCCTCACGGCACTGGACGACGACGACGGGGCGGTGCGGAGTGCTGCAGCCTTTGCCATCGCAAGCCACTGGTCTTGGGTCCTGGGCCCCGTGGAGCCAAGGGCGATTGCCACCGAGCTCGAGCTGGCTTTGGTCCAGTCTTTGCGCGCCGTCGAGGACCAAGCAGCGCCCCTGGAACTGGGGGACCGGTGGCACCTCCTCTTTGCGTTGGGTGAG
>CAZQTQ010000444.1:0-2130 GCA_964596025.1 uncultured Rickettsiales bacterium | reverse complement strand
TTCGACGGCGAGGATGGAGAGGAGGCGCTGTGGCACGCGTTCTCCGCCCCTTCGCTGGCGCCACATCTCCGCCGCCGAGCGGCCTACTCACTAGCCATCCGCGCGCGCCGGGGCCGGCTCCACCGTGTGGCCACCGACTCTGCCGATGCCACCCGCGAAGCGCTGATCCAAGAGGAGCGACCCATCCGAGCCGGGGCTGCCTACCTTAGCTGGCGTCTTTGCTCGCAGTTGCTCCCGTCGGAAGGTGAGGGTGAGGGTGAGGGCCAGACCGGGGCAGGCGCCGGGGCTCGGGAGGGGTTGCTCGCTGCCCTTCAGCGGGGAATCGCCGACGGCCCACCGGGCAGCGACTTGCGGGCGTGGAGTCTGGCCGCTGCCGGCTGTTTGGGAGCGTCGGCGAAGGTGCAGGGCCCGCTGCTTGACCAACTCCGGGTTGCGGCGGCCGGTCTCCACGAGCGGGACGCCATCCAGGCGATCCGCGCCTTGGGACGCCTCGGTGATGGGGCCCAGGAGCCGCTGGCCGGCCTCCTGGAGACGGCGGGACCTCAGCGGGCTGCGGAAGCAGCCTCGGCCCTCGGTCGTGTGCCCGCCCGAGGCGAGGCCTGGGCCTGGCTTTTGGCTTGGAGCCCCGAGCCCGGTCCGCGCGGTGCCCAGCGGGCGGCCCGGCTCTCGGCTCTGAGCGCGGTCTTGTCGGCCTGGGGGGACGCGCCAGCTGCCGCCGTCGAGGCGGCCTGGGGTGCAGTGAAGGTGGCGCTTGCATCCAAGACTCCAGCGGTGCGGGCGGCTGGCTACGAGTTGGCAGCGGCTCTCCCCGAGGCCGGCGGTTTGGACGACCTCCTGGACGCGGCGTCGGTCGAAGCGGACCCCACAGCCCGGCTTTCCCTGGCGATGGCACTCGCCAGCATGGAGGCCGAGGGGGCCGAAAAGAGGTTGTTGGCATGGCTGGGTGGGCCCAGTGCGCCTTTGGCGGCAATCGCCGCGGATGCCCTCAAGGACCGGCCGGGAGAACACATCACACAGCGCCTCCTCGAGGCTCTTGCTGGCCAAGAGGCTGCTTCTGACTGGGAGCGGCGCCACAGTTTGGTAGAGGCGCTCGGGGAGCGCGAGGCCGTTCCATCGGCCCTGTTCCAGCGGATGCAGAACGACCCCGAGGCTCTGGTCCGGCTCGCGGGGCATGCGGTCCTTGTCAAGCGTTTAGGGAGGGCGGAAGCGGGCCCCGTTCCTCGGGAGCGGCCCGCCTCGGAGTTGCCGGATGCCCAGCACGGCTGCGGAAGTTGCTATGCGGCTGAGATCACCACCGAGAGCGGAACCCTTCACGTTGTGCTGGAGCCCGAGCGTGCGCCGGGAGCGGTTGCGAACTTTGCGGCGCTGGCCGACAAGGGGAGCTACGACGGTCTGCTCTTCCACCGGGTCGTCCCTGATTTTGTCGTTCAGGGGGGTGATCCGGACGGAACCGGCTGGGGCGGTCCAGGCTGGACCCTACGCGACGAGTTCAGCGCCCGCCCCTATCGGCGCGGGACGGTGGGAATGGCTCGTTCTGGCGTGGACACGGCGGGTTCACAGTGGTTCATTGCCTTGAGCCGCCACCCCCATCTGGATGGCCACTACACCGCCTTTGGCCGGGTCGTCGACCAGGACCTGGACCTCCTCGACGGAATTCGGAGGGGTGAGGCAATTCGCAGTGTTCGCGTGCTTCGAGGGGGTGCCGCACCGGAGAGAGAGAGAGAGCCATGGCAGGACTAGCGCGCGTCGCCGTAATCACCGGCGGGGGGACAGGAATTGGTAGGGCGGTGGCTTCCGATTGGATTCAAGCCGGCGGAATTGCCTGGATTGTGGGGCGAAGGGAGGAGGTCTTGGAGGAGGCCTCATTGGCCCTGGGGAGCAATGCACGGGCATTTGCCGGCGACGTAGTCGACGCCGAAGCGATGGCGAATCTCGGCCGCGCGATCCGGGAGAGAGACGGGGGCGCTGTCCACCTCCTGGTGAACAACGCCGCCATTCTCGGCCCCGTCGAGACCCTGCCCAACTATGCGGCCGAGGACTTCGAAGAGGTGATGCGGATCAATGTCTGCGGGACCTTCGTGCCGACTCAGGCGCTCTTGCCTCTCTTGCGCGCCGGAGGGCCCGGTTCAG
>CAZQTQ010000443.1:0-4121 GCA_964596025.1 uncultured Rickettsiales bacterium | reverse complement strand
TCGTGGAGGCTGCGGCCGACCGAGCCCTCGAGCGAGCCAAGGCGGCGGGTAAGAAAGTCCGCTTCAGCATCACCACCAATGGCACCCTGGTCACGGGTCCTGTCATGGCCTTCCTCGAGCGCATTCAGGCCTCTGTCACCGTGAGTCTGGACGCGACCGGCAGGACCAACGACCGCCTTCGGCCCTTCCACTCCGGACGGGGCTCTTACGACCTCATCGTCGAGCGCATCGCGCCGCTCCTACGACGAGGGGCTGCTGTCGCCAGGGTGACGGTCACTAAGCTCAACCTAGACGTCGTTCGCACGGTCAATACGCTACTTGACCTCGGTTTCCGCGAGGTCGGCTGCGCTCCGGTCGACACCGACAACCCGGCATACAAGCTAGACGGAGCCGACTACGACCGACTACTCGAGGGTTTCCAGGCCTTGGCCGAGCACTACGTTGAAGAGGCCATCCAGGGAAGGGCCTTTGGCTTCTCCAACCTCACCAACCTGCTGAAGGCCATTCACAGCGGCCACAACAAAGACTACCCCTGCGGTGCCGGGCTTCAGCTGATGGCTGCATCCCCGACCGGCCAACTCAGCCTCTGCCACCGATTCGTCGGTGAAGAACGCTACGAGTTCGGCAGCCTGCAAGAGGGAGGCATCAACCAGAAGAAGCGACTCGCCGTGCTCGACGACATCCACCTCGACCATCGCAGTGACTGCGGCTCATGCTGGGCTCGCTACCTCTGTTCCGGGGGCTGTCACCACGTGAATTTCCTCTTCACTGGAGAGCCCTCTAAGACCTACACCACCCACTGCGACTGGCTTCGGGCCTGGTACCGCATGGGGTTGAAGACCTACGCTGCTATCCTCCGCGACAACCCCTCCTTCATCGAGCAGTTGCTGGGTGCAGGACCCAGCTGCCGCAATTAAGCGCGCCAGGAGCGACGATGAGCCGAATCAAGGGCCTCAACCACAAGGCGAAGCAGCTGCAGGATCTCGTCGAAAAGGACGTCCGTGGCTACGCCTTTTCCGATTGTTGCGCCTCGTTTGCGCCCGGCTGGGAGGTCGGGATCTCCGACAACGCCGACCCCTGCCCCTGGAAGCATGACCTCTCTCTCTGCTGGAACACCTGCTACTGGATGGGCCAGGTTCCCGACGTTGGGGGCTATTCGGATTGGCTGGACCAGTGCGGAAACGTCAACAGCGATTGGCGCAACCTGTGCACCGTCCCGGACAACGGCTGAGGACGATGCAATGAAGCCCCACCGCTTTCTCCCCTGTTTTGCGGCCGCAGCCCTGGCTGTTGGCCTACTCAGTACTGCCCCCCCTGCTTCCGCCGCCCGCCACCAGCACCCGGCCTGGGTAACCTCCAACCACATCCAGGTCATCGATCTGGACACCGCCAAGGTGGTCGGAAAGATCCCCCTGACCGAGTTCATTCACGACCTCCAGTTCAGCCCCGACGGCACCCAGGCCTACGTTGCCAGCAGCAAGGGCCTGCGGGTGGCTGACGCCAACACCCTGCGCTTCATCCAGCGGGCCTCGGAGCGCAGCACGCGCGCCCTGGGGGTCAGCGCGGACGGCAAGCGGGTCGTTGCCCTGCACGGCGCGGACTCCGAAGCCACGTTGGCAGCCCGCAAGGCCAAGGCCCCCCTTCCACCCTCCGAAGTTGTCCTCTACGACAGTCAGGGAATGACCGTCGAGTCCCGCTGGCAGGTTCCGGGCATGGCTCTGGACGTCGAGATCAGCCCCGATGGCGCCACCGTCTACGTCCTCGTTCCCCCCGAAGGTACGGTCCAAGTGCACCAGTGGAACGGAACGCTCGTCGAGCGGATTCAGCTCGTTGAACCCTCGACCCCCGACGGTCGCCACGAAGTCATGATGAGCTGGATGGCACAGACTCCGGACGGTTCCACCATCGTGGTACCCGCCTCCTCGGCAGAGAGTTCCTTCCTCCTCCAGATCGATCTCAGCGGCGTCCGAAGCGGCAAGGATCGGATCCTCAACCAGGGCCTGGGGCACCGCCGCCGGATTCAAGGCCTGGCTTGGGATGACGACGGAAGCAACCTCTGGGTGACGGCGATCAACGCATCGGTCAAGTTCAACGGCCACGGTCTTCCCATTGCTTGGCAGCGGCACGAACACAACTTCGTCGATCTGAAGCCCGTTCCCGGTACGGACCATTGGGTTAGCGTCACTCCTACCCTCTCCGAACAGCGGGGAAGCGGTGGGGTCGCGATTCTGGATGAGGCCGGCGCGGTCCTGCGCACAGTTGAGCTGCAGGACATGAGCCCCTTCCGGGTCGCAGTCCGACCCTAGGCGACGGCCTGTGGCCACGGTTGCGCCCGACACCCCACTGATCACCTGCCTCCACGCCCCGAATCTAGGCCGCCTCCCCGGTGAGGCCGAGTTGGGGCAATTCTATCCCTGGACGGAGCAGCTCCCAGAGCCGACACACCTCTACTTCGGGGTGGAGTTCTGCCCCCACCTCCTTCCCCATCCCGACGATGTGGAGGCCGCTGCGCGCTGGGCATACGCCCGGTCTTGGGGATTCACCTTCCTGACCCCCTACGTTCTCGACGCCCAGCTCGACCTAGCCCTCCAGGGCGCGGCCCGGATCCTCGAGGCGGACCTCGTCGACCGTCTCGAGGTGGTCGTCAACGACTGGGGCTTGCTTCGAGCGCTGCGTCGGCGATTCGGTGGCCGCATCCAGCCGATTCTCGGTCGGACGCTCAACCGTGCCCAGCGAGACCCTCGAATTCCAGACATCGGACCTGAACACCTCGGCGGCGACCCCGTCCCCGACACCTGGCGGCGAGCAAGTCACGACAGCAGCTCGATGCGCGCCTTCTTGCGGGAGGTCGGAGTGGAACGAGTCGAGACGGATATCCCGCAGCAAGGACTGCTCGAACCGGAAGGTGGAGACGACGCCCTACCCTTGGCCGTCCATCTGCCCTACGGGATGGTGGCCTCCGGGCGGATCTGCATGGTCAGTTCCCTCGGCAAGCCCGCCTCCCACCGCTTCACTGCACCTCGCTCTTGCGATGCCCCCTGCCGCAACCGGACCCTGGAGCTTCGGGCTCCGTGGACCCGTCGCAACGTAGGCCCCGGACAACTCCCGATCGTTGACCCCGACCATGCCCTCCCCCTGACCCACCTGCTCAATCGTCGCCGGAATCGGCTGCCTGAGCCTGAACAAGACCCCGCACCCCGCTTCTTCCAGAAGGGCAACACCCACTTCTATCGACTGGAGGGCGTGTCCCTAGAGGGCGCGCTGCGTTGGTCCGATGCCACGCCTTCGGTGGACCGCCTCGTCCTCGCTCCCCAGGTCCCGATGTAGGCTCGTCCGATGCGGATCCTCGCTCCACTTGCCCACACCGATGAAGTCGCGCCGCTCGTGGACGCCGGGGCGGACGAGTTCTACTGCGGGCTGTTCCCCGAAGGATGGTTTGCCCGCTGGGGGCGAGGCGCCTGGCCCAACCGCAGGGGACCAGGCCCCGCCAACCTCGAGACCCTGGATGAGATGGTGGACTTGGCGCAGACGGTGCGCAGAGAGAACGGGGCGGGCGGGGAGAAGCGGGGTGAGCTCTTCGTCACCCTCAACCAGCAGTACTACACGGATGACCAAAGCCAGTTCCTTCTCGAGATCGCGAGAGAGATTCACAGCAGGGATGCGGCAGACGCCTGGATCGTGACGAGTCCGGGCCTGATTCGTCTCCTGCGCCGCGAGATCCCCGAAATTCGGCTCTTCGCATCGACGGTCACCGTTGCGCTCAACAGCGAAGCCGTGCGGTTCTTGCACGAGGAACTGGGCTGCGAGCGGGTAATTCTGAGCCGGCACCTCCACCTAGACGAATTGCGCACGATTCGCGATGCCGTCCCGGAGGTCGAGCTCGAGGTCTTCCAGGGCGGTGTCTCCTGCCTCGCGAACGTGTTGGCTGTGGTCACAGAGGTCGAGTTCCTGCAGCTGTATGTCGACCAACCGCTGTTTGGCGATGTGTGCTCATTCCTGGCGCAGCAGGATCTGCAGTTTCAGAAGTTCCTCGGGGTGGCTGGACGCACCCTCGCGCCCATCGTGCTGAACAACAACCTGAACCACTGCAGCCAGCAGATGTGGTCCGATGTGCTGTTCAT
>CAZQTQ010000442.1:0-4128 GCA_964596025.1 uncultured Rickettsiales bacterium | reverse complement strand
GGCGATGACGACGATTCCGGAGACGACGACGACACAACCGGAGACGACGACGACACAACCGGAGACGACGACGCCACAGGTGATGACGACGCCACAGGAGACGACGACGCGACAGGGGATGACGACGATTCCGGAGACGACGACGACGACGCAACAGGAGACGACGACGACGCAACAGGAGACGACGACGACAGCGGGATCATCCCCTCCAGTGAGTTCGCCGACTTCGAAGTCGTGGACAACCCCGCCTGCGGCTGCATGCTCAGCGCGGAGCCCCCGCCACTCGGCCTGCTGGCCGTACTGCTATTGGCCTTCCAGCTACGGCGCCTCCGACCACGGGAACGCTAAGCGACTTCCGCAAGCATCCTGATCTCCTCTACAATCCCGGCCCCCACAGACCCGGATGCCCCGAGCTACATCATGGAACGACCCATCCTTGCCGCTCTCATTCTCTCGCTTGGCCTGGTCTGGGGCTGCACGCCGCCACCACCCGCCCCCGAAGGCCTCAACAACGCAGTCCGCTTCATGCTCCGGGAGTTCTACGAAGACGACGCCACCATCGGAGCCGGCCTCACCGGCCTGAAGAACTGGTACGACAGTGAGGGCTACTCTCTTCTCGGCGAAGGCGCCAACGCCAACGACGGCCCCGACGCCTTCCAGCTCGAAGACATCGACACCGATGACATCGACATGCTCCACATTCCCGACGACGGACGGGACCTAGATGCAGTCAGCGGGGTGGTCTCCCTCTCCGACATGGCCTGCAACTGGCAAGAAGCCGAAGCCCTCTTGGTCCGGCCCGACCAAGACGTCGTCTTTGCTGGCGACTTTGACTCCTACGACCGCAGCTACATCAGCTCCCGAAGCGACTACGAGGCGGCCACTGAGAGCGAGGTCTTTCCGTCGGTTGTTGCACCGCTTCCAGACCTCTTTGAGAGCGGAGCCGACCTGGGCGGACTCACCGGCGCGATTCTTGTAACCGAGAGCGATGTCCAGAGTACCGAGTTCACCTTCACCCTCAACTACCAGCTCAAGCTCCACTTCCGCCACGGCAACTACACAGTGCAAGAGGAGCAGGTGCCCGTCTTTATCATCCTCGCCGTACTCCCCGAGCCCGCCGCGGATGGCCCCCGCCACTTCTCCCAGAGCTACAGCGTCGAGGTGAACTACGGGCTAGGCGACAGGACCCTCCGCATTTTCGGCGTGTGGAGCCAGGTCTACTCCGACGACATCCCCTTGGACGAAGACCTCCTCGATATCACCGCGGTCAACAAGAGTCAGAATGCGGCAGCGCGGCTGTCTGGAATTTGCGACGGGTCGATCCCGATCGAGGGCTGAGCAGCCTCGCTACTCCACTTCGCCCGGCTCCGGCACGGGATTGACCTTCTTCCAGATCATTCCCGCTCCCACCGTCAAGTTTGATCGCTCGTCGACCACGATAAAGGAGCCAGTGGCCCGATTCTGACGGTAGTCGTCGCAGAACAATGGCTTCTGCGTCTTGATGATGACCCGCCCAATCTCGTTGAGCCCAAGCTCGGTCGCCTCCCGGTTGCGGTGCAACGTGTCGACATCGATCGAATAGCGCAGGTCCTTGACGTGCCCGCGCACCGCACGCGTCGTGTGCTTGAGAAGGTACTTGCTCCGCGGCCGCAGTGGCTCGTCGTTCATCCAGCAGATGGCAGCCTCGAACTCGGATTCGGTCCGCGGCAAGTTGGCGGGACGGACAATCATGTCGCCCCGGGAGATGTCGATCTCGTCCTCGAGGGTGATCGTCACGCTCATCGGGGCAAAGGCCTTCTTCTGCTCCCCCTCCCAGGTTACAACGGAGGCGACCCGCGACCGCAGGCCCGCCGGCAAGACCAGAACCTCCTCTCCCTGGCTGACGGCACCAGACTCGATGCGCCCTTGGTAGCCGCGGAAGTCGTGCAAGTCCTCACTCTGCGGACGGCACACCAACTGGACGGGAAAGCGGAAGTCCTGGAGGTTGCGGTCGGCGCCGATCTCGAGGTTCTCGAGCATGCCCAAGAGCGTGTAGCCCTGGTACCAGGGCATGTTGTCGCCGCGCCCTACGACCATGTCCCCCTTGAGCGCGGACACGGGGATAAAGCGGATGTCGCTGGCATCGAGCTTGGCTGCCCAGGCGCGGAATTCTCTTCGGATCCGGTCGTACACCGCCTCGTCGTAGTCCACCAAGTCCATCTTGTTGACCGCGACGATCAGGTGGGGAATGCCGAGCAAGCTGGCGATAAACGCGTGCCGTCGGCTTTGCTGGAGCACACCCTTTCGTGCGTCCACCAGGATGACGGCCGCATTCGCCGTGCTAGCCCCCGTCACCATGTTGCGGGTGTACTGAATGTGTCCCGGCGTATCCGCGATGATGAAGGAGCGCTTGGAAGTCGAGAAGTAGCGGTAGGCCACATCGATGGTGATTCCCTGCTCCCGCTCGGCCTTGAGCCCGTCGGTCAGGAGCGCCAAATCCATGCCCTCTTGGCCCCGCCGCTGCGTCGTAACCTCAGCTTCGGCCAACTGGTCCTCGTAGACCTGTTTGGTATCGACGAGGAGCCGCCCGATGAGGGTGGACTTTCCGTCGTCTACGCTGCCGGCGGTAGTGAAACGCAGCAGCTCCATGCGGCGCCCGAGAAGCTCGCGAGCCGCCTCCAGATCCACCGAAGAGGGCTTAGAAGTAGCCATCACGCTTCTTGTCTTCCATCGTGTCCGAGCCCTGGTCGACGATGCGATTCTCGCGCTCACTGTGGGTCGCGATCAGCGCTTCTGCGACGATTTCCTCCAGGGTCGTGGCCGTGGACTCCACCGCCCCCGTGCAGGGCATGCAGCCCAGCGTTCGGTAGCGGCACCAGATGGGCTCGGTCTCCTCGTCGTCCCGCAGGAGCCCTGGCGCAGCCGCCCCCAGCAGCACCCGCCCTCGACGCACTGCCGGTCGCTCGGCCGCAAAGTAGAGGGGAACGATGTCGATCTCATCTTGCTGGATGTAGCGCCAGATGTCGGCCTCGGTCCAGTTGGATAGGGGAAAGACGCGGATACTCTCCCCCTCGAAAACCCGGGTGTTGTACAGGTTCCACAGCTCGGGTCGCTGGTTCTTCGGGTCCCACTGGCCAAACTCATCGCGGAAGGAGAAGACGCGCTCCTTGGCCCGCGAGCGCTCCTCTTCACGCCGCGCCCCACCGATCGCGGCGTCGTACCCACCGGCCTCAAGGGCCTGCAGCAGGCCTTCCGTCTTCATGTTGCGGGCGCAGTAATCACAGAAGCGACTCTGGTTCTGCATCGACGGTTGGTCGCGGATTGCGGCCTCGTTACGGTGTACCTCCAGCCGAATCCCCAGCTTCCGAGTCACTTCCTCGCGAAATGCGTACATCTCGGGAAACTTCACCCCGGTGTCCACGTGGAGAAGGGGGAAGGGAATGCGAGCGGGGTGGAAGGCCTTCTGGGCCAGGCGCAGGAGGACAGAGCTGTCCTTGCCCATGGACCAGAGCATGACCGGGTTCTGGAACTCGGCCACCACCTCACGGAGGATGTGGATGGACTCGCTCTCGAGAGCCCGAAGATGCGAGAGCGTGTAGGCCAATTGGGTCCTCCGTTGAACGTTCCCGGATCGGTCGAGCGCGGCACCATACACAAAATTGTTCCAATTGTCGGTCTGGAAACGGGGGTCTCCAGATGGCCCATCCGGGCAAAGCGAGGCACAGCCCTTGGCGAATCAAGGCCCGCGGGGGATCCTGTCTCTGCCTATGAATCGATGCCCCTTGGCTCCCCTCATGGCGGCCTTCGCCTTCGTCCTCGCTCCGATCCCAGGCGGTGCCGCCCCATTTGATGGGCCACGGGCCACCCACGAACTGAACGGAAGGGCGCTGCCCCTCTACCCGATCCCCGGCGAGTTCAGCCTGACGTGGGCACCGGGAATCGAGGAGTACGGGGACGACGACGGTCCCCTACTCGAGGGCCCGGCAGAACTCCGGCTCGGTCCCTTCCTCTTCCAGAGGCTCGGGCCCATCGGACCCCCGCGCTTCCACACCGAGCGATACCGCCTGCGAGCCGAGGTGAGCCTCGGCGAGGCCCAGCAAGTCGCGGAGGCCGCTGTCCAAGCACTGTCCGCTCACCCCGACCTGGTTC
>CAZQTQ010000441.1:0-4133 GCA_964596025.1 uncultured Rickettsiales bacterium | reverse complement strand
GCTGGGCCACCTCCCTGACTGACCCTGGGGTGCAGGGCAGTCCCTCGCATGCCGCCCTGATCCCGCCCAAGCGCATCCGCTACCTCGCGGAGATCGCCGAGACGGTGCGTGAGTACAAGGCTCACGCGGAGGCCCAGGCCGAGGTGAGTCGTCGGGTCGAGGCCCTCCGTCGTGCAGAGCAAGAGCTTCCCGAGGGAGAGGTCCGCGCGGCGGTCGCCGAGCGCGCGGAGGAGGTGGAAGCAGAGCTACTGCCCGCGCATCGCGCACTCTTGGACCAATGGCCAGATCTGTGCCAGCGCTACCGCGACGAGGTCTTTGTCTACCAGGTGCGCGGCCGGGACGTTCGGGTCGAGACTGGGGTGGAGAGCCTCAGCGGCATCAACACCCCCAAGGTCGCCCTGCCCCGCTTTTCGGATCCCGGCGACATCCTCCGCTTCCTCCTGCTCGAGAATCTCCCCGGCTACTTCCCCTACACCGCAGGGCTCTATCCCTTCCGGCGGGAGGGTGAGGCGCCCAAGCGCATGTTCGCTGGCGAGGGGCCGCCGATTCGGACCAACGAGCGCTTCCACTACCTGAGCGAGGGCGAGCCGGCCAAGCGCCTGTCTACCGCCTTTGACTCGGTCACCCTCTACGGCGAAGACCCCGATCCCCGCCCGGACATCTGGGGCAAGGTCGGCGAGAGCGGAGTGTCGGTTTGTTGCTTGGACGACATGAAGATTCTGTACGGAGGGTTCGACCTCTGTGCGCCGAACACGTCCGTGTCCAAGACCATCAACGGGCCCGCCCCCATCATCCTGGCCATGTTCCTCAACGCCGCCATCGACCAGCAGGTAGAGGGCTTCGCAGAGCGCGAGGGACGTGCGCCGACCGCGGCCGAGCGTGAGGAGGTGGCCTCACGCACCTTGAAGGGGGTAAGAGGCACTGTCCAGGCCGACATCCTCAAGGAGGACCAGGCCCAAAACACCTGCATTTTCTCGACCGAGTTCGCCCTGCGGATGATGGGGGATATTCAGCAGTACTTCATCGACGAGGCGGTGCGGAACTACTACTCGGTGTCGATCTCCGGCTACCACATCGCGGAAGCGGGGGCCAACCCCATCAGCCAGACGGCCTTTACCCTGGCCAACGGCTTTACTCTGGTGGAGTACTACCTGGCTCGCGGCATGGAGATCGACCGCTTTGCCGCGAACCTCAGCTTCTTCTTTTCCAACGGGCTCGACGCCGAGTACAGCGTGATCGGTCGGGTGGCTCGGCGCATTTGGGCGGTGGCGATGCGGGACCGCTACGGCGCAGGCCCCCGTTCGCAGATGTTGAAGTACCACATCCAGACTTCTGGACGCTCGCTGCATGCCCAGGAGATCGACTTCAACGACATCCGCACCACTTTGCAGGCGCTGCTTGCCTGGAACGACAACTGCAATTCCTTGCACACCAACGCCTACGACGAGGCCATCACCACCCCGACCGAAGAGTCGGTGCGGCGGGCCATGGCCATCCAGCTCATCATCCAGAAGGAGTTGGGGTTGGCAAAGTCGGAGAACTCCCTGCAGGGTTCCTACGTGGTCGAAGAGCTGACGGAGTTGGTCGAAGAGGCCATCCTGGCCGAGTTTGAGCGCATCTCGGATCGGGGCGGGGTGTTGGGCGCGATGGAGCGCCAGTACCAGCGAAGCCGCATCCAGGAGGAGAGCCTCCTCTACGAGCACCAGAAGCATGACGGTTCGCTCCCCATCATCGGGGTGAACACCTATCAGAACCCCCGGGGTGGGATGGCTTCGGATGATGGCAGCATGGAGCTTCGCCGGGCGACGCCGGAGGAGAAGGACGGGCAGATCGCGATGCTTCGGGCCTTCCAGGAGCGAAACCGAGCCGAGAGCGAGGCGGCGCTCACCAGCCTCAAAGCCGTCGCGCTGTCCGGTGGCAACATCTTTGCCGAGCTGATGCGGACGGTGAGGCTTGCATCTTTGGGTCAGATAACCCATGCCTTGTACGAGGTGGGCGGTCGCTACCGACGGTCCATGTAGGCTGCGGTTGATTCGCAGTTCCGGGTTTCCATGCAGCTCGACTTCATCATTATTTTTGGCACCCGCTGGCACTTCCGTCGGGTGCGGGACGGTTGGGACGGGGTGCTCAACTGCCCCGAATGCGGGCGGCCCGAGCGCTTCGAAGAGCACGAGGCCTTCAAGGCCTTCACCCTGTACTGGTTTCCTCTCTACCGCACCGAGGACGGGGGCCGGATCGTAGTGTGCTCCCGCTGCAAGGGACGCTTTCACCCGCCTCCGGAGCTGGGGGGCGAGGCCTTCGTGCCCGCCGAGTGGAGCGTCTGACGGCTAGGGACAGCGCGAGGCCCCGGTCGCTACCAGGGGCCCAAGGCTCGCGCTCTCCGCTGCGTCTTCGTTTAGCTGGATGCTGAAATCCATGACCGCCTCAGCGCTCGTGCGGTAGTGCGTGAGGATGCGGCGAGAGGCGCGGGCGTGGGCCTTCGGGTTGCCGTGCAGGGCGCGTCCTGCACAGGCCAGGTCGACGGTGGCCAGTACCCAGGTTGCGGGGCTGAGCGCCGCTTCGGTGGGCGATTCGGCTTCGCCGTCGTAGTAACGCCAGGCTGCGAGATCGTGTCCGGCCAGGGCATCCTCGGGATCGGAGGCCAGGGGGGGACCGTCCTCGGACTTGGATGTACCGGTCCCCGCGGTCTCGAGCTCTCCCAGGGACACGAAAGGGGCGGGACCTTCGCTGAGGCCGCAGGCCGTGAGTACTCCCAGCCCGAGCCCCATTGGGAGCAGGAGCAGGAGCAGGAGTAGGGGGCGGGCTGTGCGGCTGGCGTTGGTTGGCGAGAGCATGACTGGAGGGGGCCAGTGTCTCCCGGTGCGGGGGCCGCCTGCAAGCTGCAGGTGAAGGGGCCTGGGCTTCTGTGTAGGATGCGGCCATGACGCCATTCGGAATTCGCAAGAAGCTCAAGAAGGCCGTGAAGCGGGCTTTGGGGATGGATGCGCCGGCTCCTGCTCCCAGGCCCGTGACTTCGAGCCCCTCCCACCCGCCGCCCTCGGAGGCGAAGGCTCCCGAGGCTCCACCGACTCCGTCGATTGGGGCGGGGGGGCAGGCCAAGTCCAAGTCGGGTGCGAAGTCGAAGTCCCCAGCGAAGTCGAAGTCTGGTGCGAAGCCGAAGTCCCCAGCGAAGTCGAAGTCGAAGTCCCCAGCGAAGTCGAAGTCGAAGTCCCCAGCGAAGCCGAAGCCGAAGTCGAAGTCCCCAGCGAAGCCGAAGTCGAAGTCCCCAGCGAAGCCGAAGTCGAAGTCGAAGTCGAAGTCCCCAGCGAAGCCGAAGTCGAAGGCGAAATCCCAGAGCAAGGCGCGGGAGTTGGGGTCGGACGATGTGGGGAAAATGTGGGTGCAGATCGCGGGGCTAAAGCCCGATGAGTTGGTGCCCGGCGCAGTGAGGCGAACGGAAATTTTTGGGACGAAGATTGCCCTGTACAAGGTCGACGACGCGGTCTTTGCTACGCCGGACAGCTGCCCACACGCGGCGGGTCCTCTGTCGGACGGGGTACTGGAGGGAAGTGTAATCTCCTGTCCCTTCCACGCCTTTGAGTTCGACGTTCGGGACGGCACCTGCGTCTCCGGGCAGCCCTTCGAGTTGGACGTTCTTGGCGTCAAGGTCAAGGACGAGCGCGTCCTGGTGGAGGTCTCCTCATGAACCGCATTCATCCCTACTTCTTGGCGGCCCTCATTGCCCTCTTCGGCTGCGCGACGCTCGGTCTTTGGGCCTGTGCGCCGGAGGGCTCCCTCGGGGTCGGCGATGACGACGACATTTCACCGGGCGATGACGACGACGACGACGACGACGACGACACCGTCGGCGACGACGACGACACCGTCCCGCCAGACGGGTTTCCAATCGGTGGAACGATCCACTACAGCATCGCCGATGGAACGCTCGCTGAGGCGCCGGTGCGTGTGGGCTTCTTCCTCAACCTGAACTGGGAGTCGGTCGGTGTTGAGCGCTTCTCGGCCGAAGTCTCCGAGAGTGGGCTTACGGCCGGCGGGAACATCTTCACTGTCTACATCGACGAGGTTCCCGAGAGCGATCTGGCTGAAGTCGGCCTCGGGGTGCCAGTCACGTCCTACTTCCTCTTCGCCTACTC
>CAZQTQ010000440.1:0-4149 GCA_964596025.1 uncultured Rickettsiales bacterium | reverse complement strand
CGAGCCGGACTCGGGCGTCGTAATCCCGCACCTCTTCTAGCGAGAGGCGAACCTGGCCGAAGGCCGGATCGTTGAGGAGGTCCTCCACGTGGAACAAGGGCGCATCGATGGCTGCCCGGACGTCCAGGACGTCGGGGGCGGCAGTCAGGATCGTCGACTCCGGAGGCAGGGGGAGTGTTGCTTCCGGCCAACCACCGTCGGCCGCATCCTCCGGATCGGGAATGACCCATCCCGCTGCCGGGTAGATGTCGTCAGCGGAGACCAAGAACCTGGCATGTACCCGCCCCTCCAGGCTACGAGCTACCCACAGTCCGCCCGCTGGCGTCGACTCCAGCGCGACCAAGGCGCCGCTTAGGATCTGTCCGTAGGGCTCGTCTCCCTCGGAGAGCCTGAGGTCCACGTCGTCCACCAGAATGTAGGCCAACCGATTGCTCAGCACCGAGACCTCCCCCTGGAAGCCCGACTGCCCCGTGACCCACAGGCGCGTGTGGGTGTCGTCACGGCCCAGAACCGCATAGCACCCGCCTCCGGAGAGTCGCCCCTGGACCGAGCCGGTAGCCTGAAATGGGGTCATGTCCTGGGCGATGCAGGCGGTGTCGTCGGCCTGGGCGGGAACGGCCATGCAGAGGAAGAGAGCGGCAAGAAGGAGGCGCACGGTCGAGGAACTCATGAGGGGCTTCTACCTCTCCTTTGCTGGCTTCGTCCACTCGGTCCTGCACAGCGGGCGAGAGGCTCGAGCGGTCGAGCTGTCATCAATGGGCACCTGTGGTGGAACCGGATCGACAGGCATGGCTGCTGCATAGCAGGCCTCCACCTCTTCGTCGGTCAGCGGCCGACACCACCGCAGCTTCAACTCCCCGAGAGCCAAGGGACCGAGAGCCAGACGCCTCAGCTTGAGTACTTGGAAGCCGCTGCGCTCGCAGAGGTGCCGTACTTGGCGGTGTCGGCCCTCGGTGATGACGACCTCCAGCCAGGTGGACCGGGTTCGGTGTTCCACAAACCGGGCCCGAGCCGGCCGGGTTACGGGCCCGCTTCGGTAGCGCAGGGGTTCCTCCAACCGAGCAATTCTGGCGTCGTCCTGCCTCAGTTGGTCCCTCACCTTGACGCGGTAGACCTTCTCAATCGGCGGCACCGTCTCGGGATCGGCGCTCCCCTTGAAGCCGGGGTTCAGCATCGCTTGGGCCAAACGGCCATCGTCGGTGAAGAGCAAGAGTCCCTCGGTGTCGTAGTCCAGACGCCCCACGTGAGGGAGGACCGGAAAGTGGGTAGGGACGTGGTCGTAGACGGTTGGGCGGCCCTTGAAGTCGCGGGTGGCGGTAATGCAGCCAGCCGGCTTGTGGAGCATGAAGTACTGCACGCTACGCTCCCTAGCTCGCCTCGGGGTGGCCCAGAATCTCGGCCGCCTCTTCGGCCGCCTCTCGGAAGCGGAGGAGCTGACTTTGACCCTGGATCTCCCGGACCTTGTCGCCTACCCAACGTCTCTCCCCCGCCGCCCAACGATCGACCGCCTGGTGAAAGGCAGGGTTTGGGAAGAAGTGAGCGCAGGCCAAGAGGGCGGGGTCGAATCCACGCCGGTTCTTGAACTCTCCGCCGTGCCCCGGCTCCAATCGCTGCAGGCCGCGGTCGATGCAGTGCTGAATCGGCTTGTAGTAGGCCGCATTGAAGTGCAGGAAGGGGACTGAACTGCAGCGGCCCCAGTAGCGGCCGTACAGCGTGTCTCCCTGCTCGACAAAGAGGGCAAGCGCCAACAACTGTCCCTCCTTCCGCGCCTCCACAAAGCGAAGACCGGGCATGCCGTGTTCGCCGAGCAGCACAAAAAAGGCCTCGTTGAGCAGGGGCTCCTCGCCCGGCAGGTAGCGCTCATTGGTGGAGGCGTAAAGCGAGCTCATCGTCCGCAGCAATGGGGGCTCGACCTCGTCGGGCTCCAGCATGCGCAGAGCGATGCCTGAGGCCTCCATAGCCCCCATCTCACGACGGAGTGTGTTGCGCCGCTTGCGGTGCAGGGCCATCAAGAAGTCGTCGACACCTTGGTATTCGTGGTTTCTCCAGTGGTACTGCCAGGTGTGCCGGGAGAGAAAGCCTGCTTGCTCCAGCGCCTTCATGTCCTCGTGCCCGCCGAAGTGGACATTGACCGAGAACCAGCCCTCATCGATGGCAAGTTGGCGCAGCCGAAGGGCCAAAAGGACGCGGTGTTCGGGGGGTTGGCCCTCGGCCAGAGCCAGGCGCGTACCAGCAGCCGGGGTCAGGGGGATCGTCGAGACAGCCCTCGGTTCCAGGGAGATGTCCGACTTGAGCGCCGCCAGCTCAATGGGCTGGTACCAGTGAAATTCGGCGTCAACGGTCTCCCGGACGTACAGGGGACAGAGCCCTACCAAACGCCCCCGATCGTCCCGCAGGCCCTGGTGAAAGGGAAGCCAGCCCGTGGCGGGGCCCACGCTGCCCGATCCCTCCAAGGACGCGAGCCACTCCCAGCGCAAAAAGGGACCCTGCTCCCCAACAACCGCGTTCCACTCCGCCTGGGGAACCTGAAGGACCGAATAGAGGGTCTCGGCATGGACCGGACTCAGGGCGGCGCTCCCTTCTGAGCCAAGCGGCCCACAGCGAGGCCCATCCTAGCTGCTACTTGCGCCTTGCAGCAGGGCCCCTGCGTGCCATACTCCGCTCCCTCTGGAGGTGTCTGTGATCCGCTCTCGCTTTTTCCACCTGCTGGCCGCCGCTTGGATCCCCGGCGCCCTGCTCGCTGCATTGGTCTCCCCGGGCTGCAGTCCGGGCACCCCCCAGGCCCGTGCCTACACCATGGAGCGCCTAGATCAAGGTGTGGGCGGACCGGCCTCTGGCGCCTGGGTGGGCGACATCATGCTGGAGAATGACCACCTGCGCGCCGCCCTCTTTGTTCCTCGCTGCGACGCAGCCACCGGCAACTGCAGCTCGCCTGGGCCCGGGATCTTCGGCGGATCACTTGGCGATATCGACCTCTTGCGCCACGACCAGAACAGCACCTCAGGCCGAGGCAACGACCGCTTCGCCGAGCTCTTCGGTGCCATCAACCTCGAGGTGATGGACACCCAGGAGATCTTCATCCTCGCCGACGGCGCAGACGGGGGCCCTGCGATTGTCCGGGCCATGGGTCCAGCCGGCAACTACATCAGCTACATCGGGCTGCTTAGCGGAGTCCTCGGGGTGCCGGAGATGTGGCAGTTCACCGACTACATCCTCCACCCGGGCGACCCGTACCTGACGATCCGGACCACTGCCCTAGTGGTCGAGGACGACTCCGCCTTTACTCCGACCGACCCCTGCAATTGGGCTGCGGGCGACGAGGGCCTGCCCTGCGACGGCTCGCTGCTTCCCCCCGCTACCGAGATGTTGCCGCTCCTGGACGGCATGACCGACGGCATCATCCACCTCGGCGACTTCTATATGGCCGGCGGCGACGTAGACCTCTTCCTGCCCGGCTACGGCTTCCAGGAGCAAAAGGCGGTAGCCGACTCCTTTCTCGTAGGCATCAACACCCTCGAGCAACCCTTTGCCTTCCCCTACCTCGGCGGCACCGCCGACGGCGTGTCCTACGCCATCAGCAATGGCGGTCAGATCTCGGCCCCGCTGTTCAGCTCGTCGATTACCGCAGTCTTTGGCGCGGTCTACGAGCCCGAGCGAGACGTGGACGGAAACTCCATCAATCCGATCCCGGGCACAGCCTTTACCTACCAACGCTTCCTCGGCATCGGCGAGGGCGACGTGGGTTCGGCAGTCGACGGCCTCTACCAGGCCTTCGATGACCACGGGTTGGCCTTGGCCACGGGACAGGTCTCGGGGCACGTCGTCGAAGAAGGCAGCCTGGCACCGCTATCAGACATCCGGGTACTCGTCTTCGAGGGCACCGAAGATCGGGACGATCTGGGCTTACCGCCCTTGACTGCGCTCTACACCGAGTGGGAAACCGACGTCGGCCGCGACTCCGTGCCCGACGGCTCGTTTGGCGGCATCCTGCCTGTGGGCAACTACCTGCTGCTAGCCAAGGACGCCCACCGCGGCCCGTCGGACCTCGTCCCCCTCACGATCACGGCGGGCGGAGAAGCCGCGGTCGGAATTGTGGCTCCCCGGCCCGGCGTTCTGGAGGTCGAGGTCGTCGACGAACAGGGACGGTAC
>CAZQTQ010000439.1:0-4150 GCA_964596025.1 uncultured Rickettsiales bacterium | reverse complement strand
ATGCGGGCCCTGACCTCGCCCGCCGACACGGGAGCGGTGACGCTGGCCCTGCCCCAAGACGTTCAGGCCGATGCCTGGGACTACCCCGAAGAACTGTTCGAGGAGCGGGTCTGGACCCTGCCTCGTCCGCGGGCTGACCGTGGCCTCCTGCAGAAGGCCGCCTCCTGGATCCGGGAAGCCACGCGTCCGATGATCGTGGCCGGCGGAGGCGTCCTATACAGCGAGGCCTGCGAAGCCCTCGCCGCCTTCTGCACCCAAACTGGAGTGGCCGTCGGCGAGACCCAGGCCGGCAAGGGAGCGCTGCACCACGACCACGCGGGCTGCCTCGGTGCCGTGGGGGTGACCGGCACACCGGGCGCCAACCTGCTCGCCCGCGACGCGGACCTCGTGATCGGGATAGGGACGCGCTACAGCGACTTCACCACGGCATCCAAGACCGCGTTTGCGAACCAGCATGTCCGCTTCATCAACATCAACGTCAAGGACTTCGATGCCCACAAGCACGCGGGCCTCGCCTTGTGCGCGGACGCACGCAGCACCCTGGAAGAACTCGGTGAGGCCTTGTCGGACTACCGCGTGTCTCCGGACTACACCGCCCAAGTCGCTCGGTGGCGCAGCGACTGGGACGCCGAAGTCGACCGCATCTACGACCTGGGCCACGGCCCGCTGCCCAGCCAAGGTGAGGTCATCGGGGCTGTCAATCGCTTCGTGGCCCCTGAGGACGTCGTAGTCTGCGCCGCCGGCAGCCTACCCGGAGACCTACACAAGCTGTGGCGCAGCCGGGATCCGAAGAGCTACCACATGGAGTACGGCTACTCGTGCATGGGCTACGAGCTAGCGGGTGGGCTCGGCGTGAAGATGGCTGCACCCGAGCGCGAGGTCTACGTCCTAGTCGGCGATGGCTCCTGGCTGATGATGAGCCAAGAGATCGTGACCGCAGTTCAAGAGGGGATCCGGCTGTGCGTCGTGCTCTTGGACAACCACGGCTACGCCAGCATCGGAGGCCTGAGCAAGGCAGTCGGAAGCGACGGCTTTGGGACCAAGTACCGCTTCCGATCCGAGGACGGCCAGCTCGCCGGTGAGGTCCTTCCGGTGGACTATGTGGCCAACGCGAGCAGCCTGGGCGCTCATGCCACCTTCGCCAAGTCCATCGTCGAGCTGAACACGGCCCTGGCCGAAGCAAAGACGCGCGACCAAGTAACCGTGATCGTAGTGGAGACCGACCGTAGCCAGCGCGTGGGGGGCTACCACAGCTGGTGGGACGTTCCCGTGGCCGAGGTCAGCGAGAACCCCGCGGTGCTGTCCGCCCGCGGCGACTACGAAGAGGCCGTCGAGTCCGAGCGCTACTTCCTCTAGGACCGGACATGGACACCATTCGAATTGCCAACGCGCCGTGCTCCTGGGGAGCCCTGGAGTTCGACCCCAGCGCCCACGAACGTCTTTCGGGGACGAGCCCGTCCGGGGAGCGGGTCCTGGCCGAAATGCGCGAGGCCGGCTACGCGGCCACCGAGCTAGGCGACTGGGGCTTTCTTCCAACCCAGCCCGAGGAGCTGCGCCACCTGCTCGATGCGCACGACCTCCCGCTGCTCGGCGCCTTTGTTCCCGTGGCACTCGCCCATCCCGAGGCCCACGCGGCGGGGATCGACGAGGCCTGCAAGGTCGGCTCGCTGCTGGCCGCGCTCAACGAGGAGGCCTTTGTCGTCCTCGCCGACGCCAATGGCAGCGACTCCGAGCGCACGCGCTGCGCCGGGCGCATCGAGCTGCACCAGAGCCTCGGTCCCGATCGCTGGGATGTCTTTGCCGGCGGCGCAACCGCAGTCGCCGAGGCGGTGCGCGAGCGCTGCGGGCTGAGGACGGCCTTTCACTTCCACTGCGCCGGCTTTGTCGAGACCGCAACCGAGGTCGATGCCTTGCTACGCCGCACCGATCCCGAGTTGCTGGGCCTCTGCTTCGACACCGGGCACTGGACCTACGGCGGCGGGGATCCTGTCGAAGGCCTCCGCAAGCACGCCGACCGCATCTGGCACGTCCACTTCAAGGACTGCCATCCCGAGGTCGCCTTTGAGGCGAGGCGGCAGGGCTGGGACTACTTCGAGGCAGTAGGGCGCGGCGTCTTTTGCGAGCTGGGCCAGGGCGCTGTCGACTTCCCCGGCGTGGTCGACGAGCTGCGGCGTCAGGGCTACCACGGGTGGGCCGTGGTCGAGCAGGACGTCCTGCCGGGCTTGGGCACGCCGCTCGAGAGCGCACGCCGCAACCGCCAGTACCTGCAGACGCTGGGACTCTAGACCGGTCCTTTAGGAGACAGCGATGAGCCACGACGCACTTGGAGTCGGAGTCTTAGGCCTGGGACGCATCGGTCAGATCCACGCCCGCAACGTCGCCACCCGCATCCCAGAAGCGCGATTGGCGGCAGTCTTCGAGCCGCAGGCAGGGGTCGCAGAGGGGCTCCGTTCCGAACTGGGGAACCCCGTCATCCACCCGACGGAGGACGCCCTCTTGGCCGATCCGGGAGTCGAGGCCGTGCTGATCTGCTCATCGACCGATACCCACGCCCGACTCATGGAAGCAGCCGCTGCCGCTGGCAAGGCCATCTTCTGCGAGAAGCCCATCGCCCAGGACTTAGGGGCGGTCGACCGGGCCTTGGGCGCAGTGGAACGAGCGGGGGTCCCCGTCCAAATCGGCTTCAACCGCCGCTTCGATCCCAACTTCCGCGCCGTCCGCCGAGCTGTAGAGGCCGGGGAGATCGGCCGACCGGAGATCCTGCGCATCACCAGCCGGGACCCGAGTCCTCCGCCCTTGTCCTACATCGCGGTCTCGGGCGGGCTGTTTCTCGACATGACGATCCACGACTTCGACATGGCCCGCTACCTCAGCGGCGCCGAGCCCCTGTCAGTCTTTGCCGCCGGCGCAGTCCTGGTCGATCCTGCGATCGGCGAAGCGGGCGACATCGACACCGCACTCATCACCATCCGCTTCGACAACGGCGTGCTGTGCACCATCGACAACAGTCGCCGGGCGGCCTACGGCTACGACCAAAGAGTCGAGGTTCTTGGGTCTTTGGGCATGGCCCGAGCCGAGAACGAGCTACCCCACCGCGCGACAGTGGCCACAGCGAAGAACGTTAGCGCCTCGGTCCCTCTGCACTTCTTCCTCGAGCGCTACGCGCAGAGCTTCCTCGAAGAACTGAGCTCCTTTGTCTGCAGCATCCGAGGCGGCACCGCCCCCGAGGTCACGGGCAACGACGGCCGCGTTCCCATCCTGATGGCGCAGGCAGCAAGCCGGTCCCTAGAACTGGGACGCGAGGTGCAGTTGAGCGAGTTGGCGCCGGCTTAGTCGAGGCTCGAGTGCGCCTGAACAGTGCGGAGGCCAAGGGGAACGGGAGGCGGGATGTTTTGCCGCAGGAAGGCACTACCAGCTGACGTTTAGCTGGTAGCTCTCCACTTGGCCCGACGACAGGAAGTTGAAGACTCGTACGTAGACGGGCTGGTTCGGGTCCAAGGCGCCTGGTCCCGTATAGGCGAGGATTTCGGGGTAGCCGTACGGAAGGCCCCATTCGGCTCCAGACGCCAACAGATTTCCTTCGGAGTCCCAAAGCTGGATGTCTACATCTCCCGGTGCGGAGTCCAGGTTGCCTAGGGTGAGGACCAACAAGCAGGGATCGTCACTGCAGCCCGACGGAACCAGATTGATGTAGATCCAGTCTTCATCGCCGTAGCAGGACTCCCAAGTCAGGTTGCCAGTGGTGGTGGTGGCGCTCGCGCTGCCGATGCAGTCGTTCTCACCCCCCGGGGTATTCCAAGTCTCACCGTTGTCGTCGATTCCTGCAGTGCACGAATTGGAGCCGCAGGCGATGTCCGGATCGCAAAGATCGCCGACCAAATTCGAGTTCAGGTCGTCCTGGGCCGGGTTGGGCCAGTCGGGGCAGTTGTCCGATACGTCGGGCTCCCCGTCGCCATCGGAATCGAGATTGGCGGAGTCGTCGTCGTCGCCGACCGAGCTGTCGTCGTCGTCGCCGACCGAGCTGTCGTCGTCGTCGCCGACCGAGCTGTCGTCGTCGTCGCCGACCGAGCTGTCGTCGTCGTCGCCGACCGAGCTGTCGTCGTCGTCGCCGACCGAGCTGTCGTCGTCGTCGCCGACCGAGCTGTCGTCG
>CAZQTQ010000438.1:0-4157 GCA_964596025.1 uncultured Rickettsiales bacterium | reverse complement strand
TGATGAAGCCGCCCTCTTCGACCCAGGCAACCTGGAGGCTCGTACGGAGGGGGCATGGGCCTTCTTTTTGAGCGACCGCGCTCAAGCCCCCCAGGCCCGGCAGAGTCTAGCCCGTGTCATCAAGGAGGGTCCCCGATCACAGACCTTGCGTGCGCGCTTTCTGCTGGGTCGGGTGGCGCTGCTTCTCGGCGAGGTTCCGCAAGCGAGACGTCTGTTTGAAGAAATCGTCCAGCTCAAACCCGACCACCACGACGCTCAGCGTGAGCTCCGTCTGATGGACAAGCGGGGGCAGGGCTTGTCCGAAGTCTCTGACGCTGAGGGCCCCAGGGGCTTTCTCGACCGCCTTCGCGGGCGCTGAGGGGTCGCAGTGCTCGACCTTGTTGGGCTCCTCTTCCTCGCGGCTCTGGTCGGCTATGGGGCTGTGACCGCCGCCTACGTCGCGAGCCTTTCGCTGTCGAGTCCCCGTCTCTCCCGGCTTGGCTTTTGGTTGCTCTGCGGGTCCTCCCTGTTCCACAGCGTTGTGGTCGCTGTGCACATCGCGGAGGTCCATCGATTTCCCCTGGGCGTCGTCGCCGAGGCCATTCCGCTGGGCGGCTGGGACCACAAGTACGTGACGATTGCCTGGGGACTCGTGGCGGCAGGGGCCATCATGGGACTGGCTCGCCCCACGACCCGTATCGCCAACGCCTTCCTCGCGCCCGTCGCCTTTGGTCTGATCTTGTGCGGCCTCTTGCAGCAGGATACGCCCCGTACGACGGCCCTGTTGCCCGATGCGATGGCCTCGTCCTGGGTTGTGGTTCACATGCTGGCCAGCTACGCCAGTCTTTGCCTCTTCGCGCTGGCCTTTGGTGCCGGAGTCGTGTATTTGCTGCAGGACTTTCGCCTGAAGCAAAAGAAGATCAGTGGAGCCGATGGTCTGCGTCTTCCCCCCCTGGAAGTTCTGGATCAGGTGGTTCAGAGCGGGTTCGCGGGGGGAGTGGGCTTTCTCACCATGGGGATCCTGTTTGGGACCTTCTGGGCAGTGTCCGAGGGAGCCGAAGGCCTTGATTTGAGGCCAAAGGTGGTGGCTACGGCCGCCCTCTGGTTGCTCTACGCCGTCGGCTGGCAGGCTCGGTCGCTCCTGGGCTGGGGTGGCCGACGCACCGCGTGGATCGCCATCGTCGGCTTCGTTGGAGTCTTGGCTTCTGTGGTGGGAGTGGCGCACGGATGAAGATACGCATCCTCGGAACGAACCACCGCATTGCTCCGGTCGAGCTGCGCGAGAAGCTCGCCCTGGCCGAGCCCATGCAGGCCGAGGCGCTGGCCCAGCTCGGGCGGATCCGCGGGGTTCGGGAAGCGGTCCTCCTATCCACCTGCAACCGTTTCGAACTCATCACCGTGGAAGACGGGGTCTGCGGCGCCGAGGTGGGCAGCCTGATCGGCGAATGGGCGGGTCTTCCCTTCGACCGACTGGAGGACTCCTTCCGGCGTCTCGACGACGAAGAAGCGATTCGTCATCTCTTCCGCGTAGCCTCCTCGCTCGACTCCATGATCTTGGGGGAGAGCCAGATCAACGGCCAGGTGAAGGAGGCCTACCGTGTCGCTGCTGCGGCCGGAACTTTAGGACCCATTCTCCACCGGCTCTTCCACAAAGCCTTCGCAGTTGCCAAGCGAGTGAGGACCGAGACTGGCGTCGGATCTGCCACCCTGAGTGTGGCTCACGCAGCAGTCGACATGGTGCAGGCGGTCTTTGACGACCTGAGTCGCCACCCAATCCTGTTGCTAGGAGCTGGCGAGATGGCCGAACTGGCGCTCAAGAGCTTTCAGAGCAAGGGAGCCAGGCGGGTCTGGGTGTCGAACCGGACCCTGGAGAGGGCAACCGATGTGGCGGTGCCGCTGGGAGCGGGCGTCGTGCCCTGGGAAGAGCGTGTGACCTTCCTTTCGGAAGTGGACGTCGTGCTCTGCTCGACTGGCGGGCAGCACCCGGTCTTGACCAAGGAGGACGTACAGACCGTTCGCAAGACGCGCCGAGGCCGTCCCCTCGTCCTCGTTGACATCTCGGTGCCGCGGAATCTAGACCCCTGCATTCACGAACTGCCTGGTGTCTACCAATTCGACATCGATGATCTCGCAGATGCGGTACACGACAACAAGCAGAGCCGTGCTCGTGAGGCAGAGGCGGCTCAGTTGCTGATCGACGAGGAGGTCGAGGTCTTTGCGCGGGTCCTCTCGCTTGTGCACGTCTCGCCGCTGCTGAAGTCGATCCATCAGAAGGTGGCGCGTGACGCACGGCGGGAGATTGAGCGCACCCAGCAGAACCTCCGGGATGTCTTGGAGTCCATCGATGAGGACGCCCGGAGACGAGTGGTACAGGCCTTGGAGAGGATGGCGGGCGCACTGAGCAAGCGCTTCCTGCACCACCCCTTGGACCGGTTGAAGGTCTTGGGTGAACTCGGGGAGCGCGATCGACTCGTTGAAGCGGCTGAGCTCTTCGGCGTGGAGGCCACTCTCCTGATGGTACGCGACTCCGAAACCGAGACACCATCTTCCGGTCAGTTGACCGTGGTACCCAGACGGAAAGACGCCTGAGTTGCGCCTCCTCCGCCTTGGATCCCGGGGCTCGAAGCTGGCCCTCTGGCAGAGCCACCGGATCGCCGATCTCCTGGTCCAAGTCCACGGGCCGGGGGAGATCGAGGTTGAGGTCGAGGTCTTCTCTACCGAGGGCGACCGAGAACTGGGTCGGCCGCTACCAGAAATCGGAGGAAAGGGCCTGTTCACGGCGGAACTCGAGACAGCCCTCAGGGACGGGCGAATCGATCTGGCGGTGCACTCCCTCAAGGACCTGCCCACCGAGGATCCTGAGGGAGTCTCGGTCCTAGCCGTCCCTCGGCGGGCCGATCCCCGGGATGCGCTCATCCTCCACAAGGATCGCCTGGAGGCTGTCGAGGAGGCGGTGCGCGCGGGAACCGAAGTCTTGCGTCCGGACCGCCCCTTCGACGTACTCCCCGAGGGTGCTCTGGTTGGTACGAGCAGCTTGCGCCGGAGAGCTCAGGTCTTGCGGATGCGCCCCGACCTGAAGGTCAAAGACCTGCGAGGCAACGTCGACACCCGCTTGGCGAAGCTGGAAGACGGCCAGTACGACGCCATTCTCTTGGCGGCGGCTGGTTTGGATCGTCTGGAACTTGGCCATCGGATCTTCCGTCGCCTCGATTCCCCTTGGGTCGGGGCGGCGGGGCAAGGCGCGCTCGCCGTGCAGGGGCGGGGGAACGATGTTGAGATCGCACTCTTGGTGAATCCGCTGAACCACCGACCGACCCGCCTGGAAGTCGAGGCCGAGCGGCGAGTACTTCAGGTGCTTGGGGCTGGCTGCTCGGTTCCTCTGGGCGCTCGTGCCCAGATCGAGGGTGATCGCCTCTTTCTCGACGCCCTGGTGCTGGCTGCTGACGGCGGCAAGTGGGTCGAGGCGAACCGTCGGGGTGAGGCAACCCGCGAGGGGGCTCTGCGTCTCGGACGGAATGTGGCTCGCGATCTTGTGGACCGCGGCGCTACGCATTTGTTGGCCCCGATCGATGAGGCCTAGGACGCCGTGAGTGAGGAGCTTAGGCGCCTCCGCCTACAGGCTCTTCGGATCGGGGTGACCCGGCACGCTCACCACTTTGAAGCCCTCGCGGAGCCCTTACGGCGCGAGGGGGCTCTTCCGGTCGCGATGCCCTGCCTGGCCACTGAGGATCCCCAGGACTTTGGGCCCTTAGATGCGGCCCTTCGTTCGCTTCCTGGCTCCTTCAACGGTGTCCTCCTGACCTCGAGGACGGCGGTGGATCGTACCCTGAGGCGCCTCGCTCAGCTGGGGATCGGCTCTGAGGTTCTTGCTTCGATGGCCATTGGGGTGGCCGGTTCTGGGACCCAGGAGGCGTTGGCTTCTTGGGACTTGGAAGCGACTGTAGTTCCGCATCGGTTCTCTTCAGAAGGCCTGCTGGAGGGGCTGGACTCGGTACTGGGCTCCTCGCTTGCGGGCAGCCGCTGGCTGCTCCCTCGGGCTGCTGTCGCCCGGGAAGTTCTGCCCCAGGGCCTCCGTGATCGCGGAGCAGAGGTCGAGGTCGTTGCCGCCTACAGTACCGTCTTGCCTTCGGACCTGAGCTCTCTCTTCATGGCCCTGGAAGAGGGGCTGGATCTCATCA
>CAZQTQ010000437.1:0-4165 GCA_964596025.1 uncultured Rickettsiales bacterium | reverse complement strand
GGCGAGGCGCAGGCCGGTTTGATCGTGGAGTTCTCCGATCCAGGCCCGCGGAAAGGCGAAGGCCAAGAGGTCGATTCGGGGAACCAGGCCTGCGAGAAGGGTCTCTCCCAGGCCCTTTCCGCCGCGGACGGTCAGTGCTTCGTTAGCAAAGGGTGCGGTAAGGGTGATCCACAGGGCCAAGACGAGGAAGGCTGGTCCGAGGATGCGGGCCGCATCGATCGCGGCGGCCCGGAGTCCTCCCGTCGCCCGTCGCCCGTCGATGAGGAGGCCGAGAGACAGTGCGAGGGCGGTGATGAAGTGCAGGTAGGAGAAGATCAGCGCCAGACCCAGGAGCAGCCCGCAGGCGATGGCTGTGAGGGGTCTTCGGCCCGTCGACCACCACCGATCGAGGGCAAGCCCGAAGAGGGGCAAGGCGAGCAGTGCCTCGGCGAGGCTTCCCCAGGCCCGGTAGCTGTAGTGCAGGTATTCGACCGTACACAGGGCCAGCAGAGGGCCAAAGACCAGGCCGGCCAGCCCATTGATTCGACGCGCCAGCAGCCAGGAGGAGAGCGCAACGGTGGCTACCGAGATGCCCCCGGCGGTCCAACTTGTGGCTCCGCTTCCGTAGGCCCCGAGCCGCAGCAGCAGGGAAACGGGCCAGGCGATCAGCCAAGAGCCTCCCTCGTAGCGGGTCACACTTCCCAGGTAGAAGGACAGAGTTTCGCCTGCAGCAAAGCACCGAGCCAGCAGCAAGGTGTGCACTTCGTCCATCGTCAGCGCACTGCGCTGATGGATTTGCCAGCCGATGATCGCGAGGAAGATGCAGGCAGAGGCCACAGCAGCCAAGGCCGCCTGGCCGCTGCTTGGAGGCCTCCCTGGGTCTTCACCACCGGACTCGCCGGCCGCCTCCGCGGCGGCCTTTCCGGCCCCTCCCGTCGACTGGATCTCAGTCACGCCTGTCTTGGGTCGAGGGGGTGCCAGCGGCCTCGCCGGCCTTTAGGTGCCGGTCCAAGAACTGGAGGATCTGTGTGCCCAAGTCCCCGTGGCTGGCGAAGGCTCGGGTCCCGTGCCCGCCGGGTTGCAGCTGGAGCCACGCGGATCCCGGTCCCGCGATGCTCCGCTGGGCCTCCGACCAAGCGTTCTCCGAGGCGTTGAAGACGAACAAGCTCGGAATGGACGCGGCAGCCGAACCCGCGAGGGTGGTGTTGTTCTCGGTATAGCGGCCGCCTGTCAGGAAGACCATCGCACCCGGAGGAGCCAACGCGGGGTCGCCGCTGGCCTGCTGGACGAAGTCCAGGCAAGTGGTGGTCCCGTTCGATGCGCCAACGCAGCCCCAGTTGCCGGCCTTTGGGGCGAAGCCGTGGTCGGTCAAGAAACGGTGAGAGGCCTTGAGGTCCAGCAGGCCCTTGGGTCCTTCGTAGGCGTCTTTGGCTTTCCCGCTCGAGTTTCCGGCTCCCCTTCGATCGACATTGAGGATGCTGTATCCACCCTGCACCCACTCCGAACGAAGTGCAGGCGGGTAGTTCGAGCGGTCGTTGTGCGGCGGAATCATGTGCAGAAGGATGAGGATGGGAGCAAGGGCATCCCCTGCGGGACACCAATCGGCCTCGAGCTGCAGGCCGTCCTCGGTGGGAAAGCGGTGCTGGGTACAGCCGGTGGATGCCTCGGTGTTAGAAGACCCCGTAGAGAGGAGCACGGCGAGGACGACTCCGCCCAAGATTCCCCCCGCCAGCCTCGAGCCCATTGTTCGAGTTCTCATGCCGTGTTCTCCTTAGCGTTCCCCGCTCCCTAGAAGCCAAAGCCTAGGGACACTCCTCCAACCAGGCCCCAGCCACCCGGCCAGTTCGCCCCGGATGCGTAGGCAACCGGGACGTAGGCACTGGCTTCGCCCAAGGTCGCTTCGGTCTTGGGCAAGTCTATGCCGTCGATGCGGAAGGCCTGGACCGCGAGATCAGCGAGGAGCGGCCCCTCCAAGCCCCGCGGAGCAGGCGCCTTTAGACCCAGCCCCAGTGCCCCGGCGAAGACGGCGCCGTCGAGTACGGCGGCCGGTCCCTCTACCGGCTGCACGCTGGCGCTCTCGTAACGGAAGCCGCCTCGGATGGCGAAGGCCAGTCCTTGCTCTGATCCTGCGAGCGCGATCTCGGGTGGCCGCACCTCGAGGCCCAAGCTCAGATCCCAGCTGTCTTGAAAGGGATTGGATCCGAGGTCTCGCGCGTTGGCCACCGGATAGCTATAGCGAATGCCGTTGTCGCCAGGGAGGCGGATTTCGAAGGTCTGATTGACCTCTCCGCCCTCGGCGAGCACCCGAGCAAAGGAGGCTTGTGCGCCGGACCAACCGTTCCACTGCACGGCGCACTGGGCAGCCCACCTGGGCCGTTCCCATCCCAGGGCGATCCGCAGTTGGTGGGGATCGTATAGGTCGACCAGGCCCAGCCAGATCTCCGCCTGGAGCCGCTCGACGAAACCAAAGAGGCTGTTCAGTTGGCCCAACTCCTCGACTTCGATGAGGAGGTGGATGGGGGAAATCTCGACGGTGACTTCGTTGCGCCAGCTTGCGGCGATCCGTAGACCGTCCAGCTTCTCAGCGACGGTCCCGAAGTCAAAGAGCAAGCTGAGCTGGGGGCGGAATACCGGCCTCGCGATGAGGTCAACCGAATCCAAGGAGATGTAGACCTCGCCGTTGTCGCCTCCTCCCCGACCCTCCAAGCCGAGGTCGATGTCGATGATTCCTTGGGGTACCAGCGAGACTGCGGCACCCAGCCAGAGCCCGCCCTGGAGGGCAGGGTCCGAGCCGGACTTCGTCTGGTCGGCCCGGCTGGGTAGGCCCCGGACCGGAATGCGAACCGAAGCACCGACCGTCCCCAGCGATTGGGCGAAGCGGTTCTCCCAGCGGGAAGCGTAGGGCACCCAAGGGTCCTTGCTTCGGTGCCAGTACAGGTTGGGCAAGGCGACCTGGATGCTCGCGCCCACCTTGAGCCAGGGCCCAAAGCTCTTCAGTAGGTCCGCCGAGACCGTATGAGGATCGATCGCGGAGTGCACGAGGGGCTCGCTGGACCCGTCTGCCCAACTCACCCGTTCCACCTCGCTCAGCTCGATGTGTCCGCCCACGTAGTGCAGCCGGATGATGTCCCCCCTGCTAAGTCCCAGGGCTGCGGCCTGGGTGGGGAGGGGACCAGCGCCGTCTTCGAAGAGGTCTCGAGACCCAGCCATGCCGACGCTGCGGGTGGAGGGGCCGATGCGCTCGGCCTGGCTGGCGTGAGCTCCAGGGAGGGAGAGGCAGAGCCCCAGCGATAGGACGGCTAGCCGCGTCGCGATCACTCGCCGTCCTCGGCGTTTTCATCCTCCGAACCTGGAGTTGGCCGTCCGCCGTAGGGCGGGATGGCTTGGTGGTCGGGCACCTCCCAGCGGAGCCGCCACAGGCTGCCTGCGCCGTCAACGCGCAGGGTCTCGCCCGAAATGAAGGCCGCAGCGGGGGACAGCAAGAAGCAGACCGCCGCGGACACCTCCTCCTCGGTCCCCAAACGCCGGGCTGGGATGTTGTCCTTCATGCCGAGCATCGCGGCCTGAAAGAAGGGGGCGTAGGTGTCGTAGCCCGAAGAGAAGATGACTCCGGGGGCGACGGAGTTGACGCGGATCCCGGTGTGAGCCCACTCCACGCTCAGGCTCTTGGTGAGGTTGTCGACCCCGGCCCGCGCCGCGCCGGTGTGGGCCATCCCGGGAAAGCCCCGCCACATGTCGGCGATGATGTTCACGATCGCTCCGCCGTGGTCGCCCATTCCGTGCTCGAAGGCCTCGCGGCAGCAGAGGAAGGTGCCGGTCAGGTTGGTCTCGATGACGGCCTTCCAGCCCTTGGTGCGGATGGCAGCGGCGGGGCTGGGGAACTGGCCTCCGGCGTTGTTGACCAAGAAGTCGATGCGCCCAAAGCGCTCTACTGTGCCGGCCATCAACGCGGCGACTTGCTCTTCGTCGCGGACGTTGCACGGTAGGGCTGCTGCCTCTCCGCCGTCCGAAGCGCTGGCGGCGAGCTCCTCAGCGGCGGCCTCGAGCCGCTCCACCTTTCGACCGGCGATGACGACTTTGGCGCCGAGAGAGATCAGCTCCCGAGAGATGGACTTGCCGATTCCACTTCCCCCGCCGGTCACGACGGCAACGCGATTCTCGAAAAGACCGGGGCGAAAGACAGATT